>NZ_JASVVV010000001.1:900000-1116030 GCF_030287405.1 Halalkalicoccus sp. NIPERK01
GACGAAGCCCGACTGGTGCGACCCCGAACAGATCGACCGGATGCTCCGGCTCGGGGGGACGAAGGTCGAGGTCGGCGTCCAGACCACCTACGAGCGCATCAATCGGGAGATGCACCGCGGCCACGGAGCGGGGGCGAGCATCGACGCCAACCGCCGACTGCGCGACGCGGCGTTCAAGGTCGGCTTCCACATGATGCCCGGCCAGCCCGGCATGAGCCTCGACATGTGCCGGGAGGACTTCCGTCAGCTGTTTTCGGACCCGAACTGGCGGCCCGACTACCTCAAGATCTACCCCAACCTCGTCGTCCGGGGCACCCGCACGTACGACATGTGGCGACGCGACGAGTTCGAACCCCTCACGAACGAGCAGGCCGCCGAACTCGTCGCGGAGATCAAGGCCATGTTACCGAAGTACGTCCGCCTTCAACGTGTGCAGCGGGACATCCCCGCCGACTTCATCGACGCGGGCGTCTGGAAGTCGAACCTCCGCCAACTCGCGCGCCAGCGCATGGAGGAACACGGCTGGAGCTGTGACTGCATCCGATGTCGCGAGGTCGGGATGAACGACGGCGAGCCCGAGTCGGTCGAACTCGACGTCGTGACCTACGAGGCGGCCGGCGGCACGGAGAAGTTCGTCAGTTTCGAGGACCTCGACAACGACCTCCTCGTCGGGTTCTGTCGGCTCCGGTTCCCGGGGGAGCCGGTACGAGAGGAGCTACGGAACGCCGCGTTGATCCGCGAACTCCACGTCTACGGCAACGAACTGGGGGTCGGTGCCGAAAGCGACGACGACTGGCAGCACAAGGGCTACGGCCGGCGGCTGATGGAGCGCGCGGAGGACCTCGCGGCGGACGCCGGCTTCGGGAAGGTGAGCGTCATCTCGGGCATCGGCGCGCGCGAGTACTACCGGAACAAACTCGGCTATCACCAGGACGGGCCGTACGTCTCGAAGCACCTCTGAACGGTCGTCGCTCCACTTCCGGCCCGCCGGAATCCCCACGGTTTCCGAAGACGCGAGCCGACCCAACGGCATTACGGAGGCGAACCGACCGAAAATACGCCATTCGATATAATAGTCTGGAATTCATTCATTTATGAGCATACTAATTTAATATCTCTTCCGTCTTAATGGACTCACTGAACACTCACACAGTGAGCGGTCAGAAAGAGGGAGACGATGAACATCACGACAATAGACACGACGTACTGTGAATCGAACGGCGGTGAGCGACGATGATCTCGGAGGCGATCAACTACCTCAAAGAGAGCGACGACGCCGCCACGACGGTGCTCCTCGGTGGAGTCCTGACGCTGTTCGGGTTCCTGCTCGTCCCGCTGTTCGCGGTCGCGGGCTACCTCGTGCGGGTGCTGGACCGAACCGCTAAGGGCGACGACGAACCCCCGGTCTTCGACGACTGGGGCGAACTGATCGTCGACGGCCTGAAGGCGAGTGCGATCACGTTCGTCTACGCGCTCGTACCCACGGTCGTCCTGATCGGGTTCATGGCGAGCGGCGGCCTGCTGAGCGCGAGCGGCAGCGACGTGCTGGGCGCGATCGGCGGCATCGGGATCTTCCTGGGCCTGCTGGTCTGGCTCGCGTTGACCCTGGCCGTCGCCTACGCCGTCCCCGCCGCGCTGGCGAACTTCGCCGAAACCCGCCGCGTCGGCGCGGGCTTCGAGTGGGCGACCATGCGACGGGTGCTCGTCGACAGGACCTACGCGACCGGCTGGCTGACCGCCTTCGCGATCGTCTTCGCCGGCGCGATCGTTTCGAGCCTGCTCAACATGGTCCCCCTGCTCGGGTTCATCGCGAGCGCGTTCGTGGGCTTCTACGTCGCCGTGGCGGCCTACTACGTCATCGGCCACACCTGGGGCGAGATCCAACACCCGCCCGTCCGGGAGCGTCCCGAGGTCAGCGGTCAGGCCGAGATCTGAGCGACTTTTTATACGTATCCGACGTACTGGTACCATGGGAGAGGAGACCCTTTTCGAGTCCACAGCCGAGCGCACCCGCGGGGAGATCGCGGCCTACCTCAGGGCGCTCGCCGCGGAGTTCGATTCCGACGGCCCCGTGACGTTCCGCGACGGCGAGTACGCGCTCGCGGCGACGCCTCCCGAGCGCGCCACGTTCGACGTCGAGGTCGAACGCGAGTCCGAGAACGGGGAGAGCGAACTGCAGGTCGAACTCGAAATCGAGTGGGACGAGAGCCAGGAGTCGAGCGCCGAACGGATCGACGAACCGTCGGAACCCGACGTCGGGATCCAGTTCGCGCCCGACTCCGAGGAGCGTCCCGAACCGAGCCAGGGTCGCTTCGAGGTCTATCGGGACAGGGCGGGCGAGTGGCGCTGGCGGCTGGTGCATCGAAACGGCAACATCATCGCCGACGGCGGCGAGGGCTATTCGAGCAAGCACAACGCGATCAAGGGGCTCCGGAGCGTCCAGCACAACGCCCCCGGCGCCGGGATCGAGGACGTGGAGTGACGGCGACACCCTTTTGTCCGCGGAATGAGCGTTCGGAACCATGAACGAAACCCCGGCCGACCGCCTGCGCGAGAACGCGACGGCGGTCGCCTCCACGGTGGTCACGGGGGTGTGGCTCGCGGCGTTGCTCACCGGCCAGGGCTGGTGGCTCGGGGCGTTGATCCTCGGCTACGTGGTCGTCGTCCCGGTCGTCGCCTTGCTCTTCGGCGACGAGGACGACCGCGAGGAGTGGTGGGACGACTGGGTGGGCGACTCCGACTGGGAGGGGTGGTGGGACGACATCTGGAGCGACGGCGAGAGGGACGAACCCGGCGGCGTCGAGTCGAACCGTGACGCCCTCGAAACGCTTCGCTACCGCTACGCACGGGGCGACCTCACCGACGAACAGTTCGAGCGGAAACTCGAACGACTGCTCGAGACCGATACCCTCGAGAGCGTCGAGGACCGAAAGCGAGCACGCGAGCGTCTCCACGAGCGGTAGGCCAGTCCGAACGACAACGCCTTTTCCCCGCGGCCTGCGAGTATCGCCATGGACCAGAAACGGGAGCTGACCAGCATCGATCTGGCGGCGCTGGTCGGCGAACTGAACGAGTACGGGGGCGCGAAGGTCGACAAGGCCTACCTCTACGGCGACGATTTCCTCCGGTTGAAACTCCGGGACTTCGACCGCGGTCGGGTGGAGTTGCTGATCGAGGTCGGCGACGTGAAACGCGCCCACGTCGCCGTTCCCGAACACGTCCCCGACGCGCCGGGGCGCCCACCCGATTTCGCGAAGATGCTTCGAAACCGGCTGTCGGGCGCGGATTTCGCCAGCGTCTCCCAGTACGAGTTCGACCGCATCCTCCGCTTCGAGTTCGAACGCGAGGACGGGAACACGACGATCATCGCCGAACTGTTCGGCGAGGGCAACGTCGCCGCGTGCGACGAGACGCGCCACGTCATCGACTCGCTCGAGACCATCCGACTGAAATCCCGCACCGTCGCGCCCGGCTCGCGCTATCAGTTCCCCGACTCGCGGGTCAACCCGCTGGAGGTCGACGAGGAGGGGTTCGTCGCGCTGATGCGCGAGTCGGACACCGACCTCGTGCGAACGCTCGCGACCCAGCTCAACCTCGGGGGGCTCTACGCGGAAGAGGTCTGTACCCGCGCGGGCGTCGAGAAGACCGTCGCTATCGAGGACGCGAGCGACGAGCAGTTCGACCGGCTCTACGACGCCCTCTCGCGGCTCGCCGCGGAAGTACGGGAAAAGCGATTCGACCCGCGGGTCTACCGGGACGAGGACGAACTGGTCGACGTGACACCCATCGCGCTGGAGGAACACGCCGACCTCGAGAGCAGTTCGTACGACCGGTTCAACGAGGCGCTCGACGACTACTTCTTCGAACTCGACACGACCGAGGACGAGGAGACTGACACGAGCCCCGAGTTCGACGAGGAGATCGAACGAAAGAAGCGGATCATCGACCAGCAGGAGGGCGCGATCGAGGGGTTCGAACGGCAGGCCGCAGAGGAGCGCGAGCGCGCCGAACTCGTCTACGCGAACTACGGGACCGTCGACGAGGTCCTGACGACGATCCGAAACGCGCTGGAGGAGGGCCGAAGCTGGGACGAGATCGAGGCGACCTTCGAGCGAGGGAAGGAGGAGGGGATCGAGGCCGCCGAACGCGTCTCGGGGTTCGACCCCGAGAACGGCATGGTGACGGTCGATCTGGGCGAGGCGACCGCCTCGCTCGAGGTCCGCTCGGGCGTCGAGAAGAACGCCGATCGCCTCTACACCGAGGCCAAACGGATCGAGGAGAAGAAGGCGGGCGCCGAGGAGGCCATCGCCGAGACCCGCGAGGAACTCGAAACGCTCCGCGAGCGCAAACGGCGGTGGGAGGAGGGCGACGCGGGAGATGGGGAGACGGACGCGGACGACGAACCCGCGGAGATCGACTGGCTCTCGCGGGCGTCGATCCCCGTTCGCAAGAGCGAGGAGTGGTACGAGGACTTTCGCTGGTTCCACACGAGCGACGGCTTTCTCGTCATCGGCGGCCGCAACGCCGACCAGAACGAGGCGCTCGTCAAGAAGTACCTCGACCGGGGCGATCGCTTCTTCCACACGCAGGCCCACGGCGGCCCCGTCACGGTCCTGAAGGCGACGGGGCCGAGCGAACCCGCGAAGGAGGTCGAGTTCCCCGAATCGAGCATCCACGAGGCCGCGCAGTTCGCGGTGTCGTACTCGTCGGTCTGGAAGGAGGGTCGCTTCGCGGACGACGCCTACTCCGTCACCCCGGATCAGGTCTCGAAGACGCCCGAGAGCGGCGAGTACATCGAGAAGGGCGGGTTCGTGATCCGCGGCGACCGGACCTACCACCGGGACGTCGAGGTCGGCGTCGCCGTCGGCATCACCTGCGAGCCGACCACGCGGGTGATCGGCGGGCCGCCCTCGGCGATCGTCCCGCGGGCCGAGACCGCAGTCGAAGTCGAACCCGGCCGCTACGCCCAGAACGACATGGCGAAGATGCTCTACCGGGAGTTCCGCGAGCGCTTCGCCGACACCTCGTTCGTCCGCAAGGTCGCGAGTCCCGACCTGATCCAGGAGTTCCTGCCCGCGGGCGGCAGCCGGATGGTCGAGGAGTGACCGTGATGGACGTCGGTTCGCCGAGGGGATCGGGACGATGCTAGGCGACGCGATCGAGTACCCCGCCCGCGGCGAGGACGCGCTCACGACGCTGCTCGTCGGCGGGCTGTTGCCGGTGCTTTCGGCGATGATCGGGTTCGTCGGACTCGTCCTCTCGGTCGTCCTCGTCGGCATCGCGGTCCTCCCGCTGGCGTTAGTGCCGGGGCTCGCCCTGTTCGGCTACTACGTCGCGGTCCTCCGCCGGGTGACCGCCGGCGACCCCGACCCGCCGCGGTTCCGTGACTGGAGGCGACTGCTCGTCGACGGCGTTCGGTTCGTCGCGGTCAGCGTCGCCTACGCCGTTCCCCTGGTCGTCCTCGCGGGGGCGTTCCTCGGGGTGGTTGCCGCGAGCGAGGCCGCGGTGGGGAACGCCGCGGCCGAGACGGTCGCCGCCGTCGCCGCCGCGGCGACCGCGCTGCTCGCGGCGGGCTACCTGCTCGTCTACGCCTACCTCCAGCCGCTCGCGCTCGCGAACCTCGCACGGGAGGACCGGCTGGGGGCGGCGTTCGACCTCGACACCCTCAGGAGGGCCGGCCTCTCGAAGGCGTACGCCGTCGCGTGGCTGCTCGCGGCGCTGGTCTGGGTCGTCGGCGGCGCGCTCGAGGGGGCGCTGTGGATCGTCCTCGTGGGGCTGTTCGTCGGCTTCTACGCCGACGTCGCCCGCTACTACCTCTACGGTCGCGGGCTTCGGCGGGCGCTCTCGGACGGCGACACCGACGCGCCCGAATCGACGGAACCGGCCGACCCGTTCGTCCCCGCGACCGAAAGCGTGGCGGCGCCGTTCGACGCGAGGACGATCCCGGTGATCGAGGAGCAGGACTCCTTTGCGACCCGCACCGGGGACCGCGACACCGAACGGGGCTGGCCGGACTGGGAGAGCGACGAGCGCTGATGGCCGAGCGACTCGCGTTCCTCCGGGGCGGGCACGCCGAGGAGGCGCTGCTGGTCGGGTGGATCTGTCTGCTCGCCCACTCGCTTTTCGTCCCGGTGCTCCCGCTCGTGCCCGCGCTCGGCTATCTCGTCGCCGTCGCGCGGGCGACCATCGACGACGAGTCGGCGCTGCCGCCGGTCGACCTGCGCGCGCTCGTCTCGGACGGCGCGGCCGCGAGCGCGGTCTGTCTGGGCTACGGGCTGGTCCCGCTCGCGGTCGGCGCGGTCACCGTCTCGCTGGCGAGCGGAACGGCGGTCGACCCGACGGGCGGGGCCTCGCCCCTCTTCCTGCTCGGGTCGACGACGACGCTGTTCGTCGTCCTCGCGGGGCTGTACGCCCTCCCGATCGCGCTGTGTGCCTCCGCCCGCGGCGGAATTCGGGCCGCGCTGCCCGGTCGCCCGTTTCTCCGGGTCGCGGGCCACGCCGCCTACTTCGTCGGCTGGACGGGCGGCGTGGTGCTGTTCGCGCTCGGGGTCGCCGCCGGCGGCGTCGTCGAACGCCTGCCGGTAGCGGGCCCGGTCCTCGCGCCGCTCGTCCGGTGGGTCGTCGTCCTCGCGGCGACTCGACGGCTCGCGGCCGCCTATCGGGCCGCCCGGTGAAGGGCAGGACACTTACCACCCGGGCGCCGACTCCGGGTATGCGGATCAAGAGCCGACAGCGCGTCGAGGGCGGCAAGGAGCGCCTCACGCTCGTGCCCGAGCACCTCGACGACCTCTGGCATCTCACCTACGTCCTCGAACCCGGCGACCTCGTCTCCGCGGACACCACCCGCCGGATCCAGCGAAACGACGATCAGATGCGCGATACGGGCGGCGAGCGCGAACCCATGCGCGCGACGATCGCCGTCGAGGACGTCGAGTTCCACAAGTTCGCGAACCGTCTCCGGGTGGGCGGGGAGATCACGTGGGCCTCCCGCGAGGACCAGATCGGCCACCACCACACGCTCAACGTCGAGGAACACGACGAGATCGAGGTCGAGAAAGTGCTGAAGGCGGATCAACGGGAACGCTTGGAGGAGGCCGAGGAGTCGAGCGAGAACCCCGACGTGGCGATCGTCACCGTCGAGGAGGGCGAAGCCCACATCCACACCGTCGCCCAGTACGGCACCGAGGAGCGGGCGACCCTCACCGGCCCGACCGGCAAGGGCGAGTTCGCCCGTGCCCGTTCGGAACTCTTCTCACAGATCGCCGACGCCCTCTCGCGGATGGACGTCGACGCGATCATCCTCGCGGGGCCGGGCTTCACCAAACAGGACGCCTACGACTACATCGCGGAGAACACGCAGGACCTCGCCGACCTGATCACGACCGTCGACACCTCGGGGGTCGGGGATCGCGGCGTCCACGAGGTACTGAAGCGGGGAGCGGTCGAGGACGTCCAGGCCGAGACGCGCATCGCCCGCGAGGCCGAGTTGATCGACGAGTTGACCCGGCGGATGGCCGAGGGCGCGAAGGCCGCCTACGGGGTCGACGAGGTCGCGGAGGCCTCGGAGTTCGGCGCGGTCGAGACCCTACTGATCACCGACGAGCGCCTGCGCGAGGAGCGCGCGGGTTCGGGCGAGTGGAGTTTGGATGTGAACGACCTCATCACCGGGGTCGAGCGGAAGGGCGGCGACGTGGTCGTCTTCTCCAGCGAGTTCGACCCCGCGAAGCAGTTGAAGAACCTCGGGGGCGTGGCGGCCCTGTTGCGCTATCGTCTGGGGTGAGCTAATCCCCTCAAATTTAAATGAAGGGTGAGCACATATCAGGTTGTGTCCGGCGATTCTGAGAAACAAGCGGAGGTGACCGAATCCGATAGTGACGAGGAAGCTAATGACGTTGACAGTACCGAGATATCGCCGGAGTCGGTTCAGTTGGAGTACACTGAAGATGAAATCAAGGAAATATTCGAGAATACAGATATCGAGGTTCTACGACGAACTCTCCAAGAAACATGACCTACACTAGATACGATCAAGGATTTCTTGAGCGATATTGACAGTAAGGCAGGTCAAACTCTCCGACTCAATACGATCATTATCGGCTTGCTACTGACTGGTATTTCGCTAGCACTTAGCCAGAATCTTCCCGAAATAAATCAATTCTTGAATATAGCTATTTTTTTGGCTTGAGTGCTTCCGGTCTTTCGATGCTTACGGCACTAATTACTTATACGCGGTCAACGATCACCCCTGGACTGACCGTAGGAGATCTCAGACCAATTCTCGAAAATGGTATGACCGAGAAAGCACTCCTATTGAGCCTAGTTCTTAGTCATGGGGAGTGGATTCGGAAGAACGGGCATACCAATCGACGCGATGCACGCACACTGTTCGTAAGTCACTTGTTCTTACTTTTGAGTTTAGGGTATTATTCAGTCGCTGTCCTGTGGGTGATTCTACCACCCTTACCAAGCTGGCTACTTCTAATTATCCTCCTCATAATTACACCTCTACTTATGTTTTTGATATACCTTCCTCAAACAAAATACTGGGATGTTCTAGCGCCGCTGTGGAATCATTGGACGAAGCTTGTCGAGCGGTATCTCCACTAAATATCGCACTACCTTTTTATGTCTAACGGACTATGTCATAGTATGGCTAGATCTCAGGGAGGGCAATCAACTTCGGAAGAGGCAGAGAAAGTTGTTGTTTTTAGTGGCCATACAGTAGTTAAAGGTCTGGACAAGAATGAGGAATCCATAGAAAAATCAAATGAAGAATAGTCTTGAAATAAATGTCTGAAACAGATGATTCTGGATATGAAAATAAAGATGGGTCGGACTCCGAAACCGATGATTCCAGCTCAGTAGTGAGGTTTGAGGGTCATGTGGCTGCTCTCGGCGACGAATCTAATCCTGACAGCCAAAACGATAACGAAGAATAGCAGTACGAAGTTCGCGCCCTTTTTCGCGCTTCGGTCCTCAGTTCCGACGATGGGAGAGACGACGCACCGCGCCGAGATCCTCGTGCCGGAGGACGCCGACTCGGATCGGGCGGGCGAGACCGTCGAGATCGAGGTCGGCGAGGACGACTACGTGCTCGCCGCGGCGCGGGACGAAGGCCTGTGGCTCCCGGCGGACTGCCAGCAGGGCTGGTGTACGACCTGCGCGGCCGAACTGCTGGAGGGGGAGGTCGACCAGTCCGACGCGAAACGCTACTACGAGTCCGACGAGGAGGCGGGCATGATCCTGCCGTGTACCGCCAAGCCCCGGTCCGACCTGCGGATACGCTCCCACCAGCAGCGGGAGATGCTCGAACACCGCGCCGAGAACGACAACCCGCCGGGGAAGGCGAAACTCGATTAGCTGATCGTCACGCTCAGGCCGTCCTCCGCGACGCGCACGTCGCCGTCGTAGGCTTCGGCGATAGACTCGAGCATCTCGTCGTGACGCCCGTCCGTGTGGGGGTAGAGGTGCGTGAGGTAGACACGACCGATCTCGTGGCCCGAAAGGGCCTCGCCCAGTTGCGACGGGGTCGGATGGCCGGAGACGTCGACGTCGTCGGGAAACGAACAGTCGTGGACGAGCACCGCCGACCCCTCGGCGAAGTTCGCCAGTCCCTCGAAGGCGTCGCTGTCGCCGCTGAACGTGAACACGCCGCGGGAGTCGTCTCCGCTGCCTTCCGCCCCCGACGCGGCGGCCTCCCCGAACCGGTAGGCCAGACAGTACATCGAGTGGCGCGTCTCGTAGCCCTCGACGTCGAAGCCCGCGATCCCGAAGCCGTAGGGGCCGACCTCCCGGACGGTGAGGTCGAGACGGTCCTGCATGTACTCGTGGACGTCCAGCAGGCCGTCGACCAGAGCCTTCGTCCCCTGCGGGCCGGCGATCTCGAGGTGTTCCTCGCCGGCGAGCCACCGGGCCTTCATCAGGGGCATGAGGTCCGCGACGTGATCGAGGTGGTGGTGGGTCAACAGGACGGAGGAGACCCCCTCGTAGCCGACGCCCGTGCGCGCGAGTCCGTGGAGCGCACCGCTCCCGCAGTCGACGAGCAACGTACCCTCGTCGCCCTCGAGCAGCAACCCGGTCTGAAACCGTTCGCCGGTCGGCATCGCGCTGCCGGTGCCGAGGAAGGTGACTCTCATACCGACCGAGGGAGCGCCATCACCGAAACCCCTTCGGTCGTGCCGGGTTCACTTTCGCCGCGGTAGCCCAACGCACTTGACGACCCGTCCCCAACTGCGGGCGATGGGAGTACGCGAGCGCCTCGCCGCCCGGGGCGTCGATCCCGAGGAGGCGAGCGACCTCGGAGTTCTCGATTCGCTCTCGCCGGTCGTCGGGGAGTGGTGGATCGACCGCTTCGGCGAGTACGTCCCGCAGAACGGCGGCGTCTTCACCCCGCCACAGCGCGAGGCCATACCCCTCGTTCGGGAGGGCGAGAACGCCCTGATCTGTGCGCCGACGGGAAGCGGGAAGACGCTCGCCTCCTTCACCGCCATGATCGACGACCTGATCGAGCGCGACCGGCGGGACGGCCTGGAGAACTCGGTGTACTGTCTGTACGTCTCACCCCTGAAGTCGCTCGCCAACGACATCCACCGCAACCTCGACGTGCCGCTCTCGGAGATCACGGATCGGCTCGCCGAACGCGACGAGGACTGCGAGGTGCGCCACGCGATCCGCCACGGCGACACGCCCGACAGCGAACGCCGGAGGATGCTTCGCGAAACCCCGCACATCCTCAACACCACCCCCGAGACGCTCGCGATCCTGCTCAACTCCCCGAAGTTCAAGGAGAAGCTCTCGACCGTGGAGTACGTGATCGTCGACGAGATCCACTCGCTGGCGGCGAACAAACGCGGCACGCACCTCTCGGTGAGCCTCGAACGCGTCGAGGGGATCGCCGAGCGCTCGCCCACCAGAATCGGCTGTTCTGCGACCGTCGAGCCGCTGGATACCATCGCGGAGTTTCTTGTGGGGTATGAGAACTGCGAGACATCGCGTGTCTCGGACACGCGAACGACGAACAGCGAGGGACGCTGCGCGTCGCTCGGCCCGCGAGCAGACGACGCGAGCCGTGAGCGACGCGATCCCCGCGAGTACGAGATCGTCGACACCCGCTTCGTCCGGGAGTTCGACCTCGAACTCGCCTGTCCGACCGACGACCTGATCAACACGCCCCCCGAGGTGGTTCAGAACCGGTTTTACGAGGGGCTCTACGATCTGGTCAGCGATCACGAGAACACCCTCGTGTTCACCAATACCCGGTCGGGCGCCGAGCGCGTCCTCCAGAACCTCCGGGAACGGTTCGGCTACGACGAAACGGACTCCGGATGCCATCACGGAAGCCTCTCGAAGGAGGCCCGCCAGCGCGTCGAGGAGGGGCTGAAGGCCGGCGAACTCGACGTGGTGACGACCTCGACCAGCCTGGAACTCGGGATCGACATGCCCCACGTCGATCTGGTAGTGCAGGTCGGCTCGCCCAAATCCGTCGCCTCGCTGCTCCAGCGGGTGGGACGGGCGGGCCATCAGTTGGGACGGACGGTCACCGGCCGAGTGATCGCGCTGGACCGCGACGAACTGATCGAGTGTGCGGTGATGCTGAAGAAGGCGGAGTCGGGTTTCGTCGACCGGGTGTTCGTCCCGGAGGGCGCGATGGACGTCGCCGCCCAGCACGTCTACGGGATGGCGATCAACGGCGTCAGACCCGAACGCGAGGTCCGGGCTACCCTCGAACGGGCCTACCCCTATCGGGAGTTCACTGATCGAGAATGGGAGTCGTTGATGCGCTATCTCACCGCCGACTACGAGGGCATGGAGGAGAAGAACGTCTACGCGAAGGTCTGGCGCGACACGAACGACCCGCCCGACGGCGAGCACCACTACGAGGAATACCCCGTGGGAGAGCACCTGATCGGCAAGCGGGGACGGCTCGCGCGGGTGATCTACATGACCAACGTCGGGACCATCCCCGACTCCTTTACCTGCAGCGTCTTCACCCGCGCCGAGAACGAACGGGTCGGCGACCTCGACGAGAACTACCTCGACACGCTCGATCCGGGCGACGTGTTCGTCATCGGAGGTCGGCGCTTCGAGTTCAGGTACAGGAGGGGCTCGAAGGTCTACGTCGACCCGACGAGCGCCCGGCCCACCGTCCCGACGTGGTTCTCCGAGCGTCTGCCGCTCTCCTACGACCTGGGCCGCGAGATACTGACGTTCAAGCGCGACCTCCTCGAACGCCACGAGGCGGGCGGCCCGCCCGCAGTCAGGAACTGGCTCCGGGGGTTCCCGATCGACGACGACAGCGCCCGTGCGCTCGCGCGGATGTTCGACGAGCAGATCCGATACGCGGGCCCCGAGAGCGTCAGCACCGATACTCGACTGGCCGTCGAGGAGGAGCGCGACCGGGCCGAGTACAAGCGCCGCTACTACGTTCGCTCGAACTACGGTCGGCAGTTCAACGAGGGCTTCTCGCGCCTGCTCGCCTACCGCTGCGCCCAGGAGGCCAACGCGAACGTCACCGTCGCGGTCGCGGACAACGGCTTCACGCTCGCGATGCCGCTCAACCGGAAGATCGATCTCGTGGGACTGATCGAGGGGACCGACCCCGACGAGGTCCGTGACCTCCTGCGGGACGGTCTGGAGGGCACCGACCTTCTACAGAGATATTTCCGGATCAACGCCACCCGCTCGCTGATGATCCTGAAACGCTACAAGGGTTACGAGAAATCGGCGAGCGAACAGCAGGTCTCGAGCGAGATGCTCCTTGGGTTCGCCGGCGATCTGGAGGGGTTCGCGGTCCTCGAGGAGACCTACCGCGAGATCCTGGAGGACAAACTCGCCGTTTCGGCGATCTCTACGGTCCTCGAGGCGATCCGATCGGGCGAGGTCGCCCTCTCGATCGATCGCGTGGATTCGCCCTCGCCGCTCTCGTTCGGCTTGGCGACGCTCTCGGCCAGCGACGTGGTGCTCGCCGAGGACGAGAGCGCGGTCCTGCGGGAGTTCCACGAGCGCGTGCTCGAATCGATCGGCGAGGGCGAGCGTGCCGGCGGCGCGCTGCCCGCCGAGGACTAGCGACTCGCCCAGTCGACCATCCGCCCGTAGAGGGGGTCGGACTCGAGCGCGTCTCGCGTGCCCACGAGCACCAGCGACTTCTTCGCCCGTGTGAGCGCGACGTTCAGCCGGCGGTAGTCGTCGAAGATCGGTCCCTCCAGATCGGCGGGAGTGGTGGCGACGAAGGAGACGAGGATCACCTCCTCGCTCGACCCCTGGAACCGGTCGACCGTGTCGACCGTCACACCCTCACGAACGGCCCGCGAGATCGTCGCGACCTGCGCGCGAAACGGCGCAATGACGCCGATCCGTTCGTGGGCGACCCCCGCCGCGACGTATCGCTCGACCAACTCGGCGATCCGCGCGGTCTCCTCGGCGTCGGTGTGGGCCGCGTCGTCGCCCGCACAGTCGACGAAGGCGACGGGATCGTGGAGTTCCTCGGGGATGGCGTCCGCGGAAACGCCCTCCAGGTCGCCGATCCGCTGGGCGGCGACGGCTCCCGTGGCGGGTCTGAGTTTTCCGTCGTAGAACTCCCGCGAGGAAAAGGCCTGGATGCGCTGGGCCATCCGGTACTGGCGTTCGAGCATGACGCCCGCTTCGGGGTGCTCGCCGATCAGCCGCTCGAACAGCGACCGCGAGAGGTCCGCGCTTTCCTCGCCCGCGTCGCCCTCGGACTGGACGACCGGCGGCAACTGGTGGTGATCGCCCACGAGGACGAACCGTTTCGCTCGATTTATCGCCGCGAGCGTCGCGGGCTCCGTCAGTTGGGAGGCCTCGTCGACGAGCGCCACGTCGAAGCGCTGTTCGCGCATGACGCGCGAGCCACAGCTGGCGGTCGTCGAGGCGACCACGGGCGCCTCCCGGAGGGTGCCCGCGAGGTCGGCGGGGTCGCCCCGACCGTCGAGGCGGTAGGGTTGCATGTCCTCGCGCACGCCGTGTTCGGTGCCGACGCGAACGAAGTCGGTGAAGCCCTGGTCGGAAAGCGCCTCCAGCGCGTTGTCGACCGCGCGGTTGGTGAACGCCGACAGGAGGACGCGCTCGCCGCGCTCTACGAGTGCGCGGATCGCCCGGGCGATGGTGTAGGTCTTGCCGGTGCCCGGCGGGCCGTGGATCAGCGCGAAGTCCTCCGCGCCGACCGCCCGCGATACCGCCTCGTTCTGGGCGGCGTTGTTCGCGATGAACTCCTCCTCGATCGTCTCGAACTCGGGGGTTGCGTCGCCAAAGAGCAGGTCCTTGCGGCGCTTCTCGCCCTTCAGCAGGGCGTCGTGCAGCGCCGTGAGCATCCCGCTCGCGCTCATGTCGGAGGGGTAGACGTCGAGGCGTTTCAGGGCGATCGGCTCGTCCGTGGTGACGACGATCTCGTCTCCCAACTGCTCGACGCGCGCGAGTTCGGCGTGCCCCGAGATGGGATCGCCGTCGCTCGCCAGCGCCACGTCGCCCTCGCGGATCTTCGAGACCGCTCCCGTCGGCCGTGCGCGAAGCTCCCAGCGCCCGTCCTCGCGCATCCGCTCGCCGACGGGTTCGAGGCCGATCAGCGCCCGGTCGTCGTCGGCGCGCTCCTCGGGGCTCTGCTCCCAGAGCTTCGCGTACTCGCGGTGGGCCGCCCGGCGCTCGCGCTCGACCGCCTCGTACATCCGCTCGAAGTACGCGCGTTCGCGTTCGGGTAGCGCGCTCCCGATCTTCCCGGCCTTCGACTCCTGATCGAGCCGTCCGGAGATGACCATGCAGGTGTCGCGTTCGAAGCAGTACTCGCACTTGGCGTTGGCCTCGTAGCCCGTGGGTACCCCCGAATCGAACTCCATGGCCGCGATCTCGTTTCGGGTTCGCACGACGAATTCGAGGAGGCCGCGACCGATCGAGAACTCCTTGGCCGGCGAGAGGTCGCCCGTCTCCTCGTTGCGATCGAGCGCGGTGTTCTTCGTGTAGAGCAGGGTCCCGGTGTCGGGCGCTCCGCCGTCCGTCGCCGCCCCGTCGCCGACGCCGCCCCGTTCCTCCAACAGGAGCGCGTAGCAGGCCGCCTGGATCTTGTCGGGAAAGCGCGGTTCGCGGTTCGTGTTCTTCCCCGTCTTGAGTTCGACCGGCATCCCCCTCCTGAGGGCGTCGGCCCGGCCCTTGATCCCGAAGCGCTCGCTGATCAGGGTGTACTCAGAGCGCCACGAGTCCTCGGTATCCAGGGTGCCCTGCGAGAGCCAGCCGTCGATCGCGCGGGCGTTCCGTCTGACTTCTTCTCGTACTTCCTCGGGGTCGCGATCCAGCAGGCCGAGTTCCAATCCGGCCTCATCGACGCGATCCGCGACGGCCTCCTCGAAGTCCGCCCCGCGCAGGAGGTCGCCGAACACCTCGTGGACGATCGTCCCCTTAACCACGGGGTAGTTCAGCGGAACGCCCGAGAGCTTGTTGAGGTAGTACATCCGAGGACACTGCACCCACGAGCGGACATCGGTGACGTTCACCAGGAAGCCGGGTTCGACGACCACGTACGACTCGCGCGTGGTCGCGTACCCCGTCTCACCCTGCCATTCCGTCTCCTCGGCGTCGGTGACGACCAGTTCCATGCCCGCTTGGAGGTACTCGACGGTCTCGACCCACTTGCCCCACAGCGTGACCGAGAACTCGCCTCCGGCGGTTCGGACCACCGGTTCCGCGAGGTCGCGTTCGCCGTGGCGGGTGCTGACGGTCCGTCTCTCGCCGGGCGAAACGACCGTGCCGCGTAGCTGCACGGTCGAATCACGCCTGCGCGGTGAAAAACGCTGTCGGTTACTCGACGAGCGGGAGGTACGCGTCCATCCCGGCGGCGAGGCGGTCGGCGAGCGGGAGGGGGCGCCAGAACAGGTCGTAGATCAGGCCGTCGTCCTCGCCGCCGCCGGTCACCTCGTGGGCCCACTCGTCGCGGGCCTCCTCGACCGGGAAGTGAAAGAAGTGTCGGGCGACGCGCTTCCCGTCCGACCGGCGGTAGCGGTCCGAGGCGACGTGGTAGACCGGGCGGTCGTGGTTCAGCCCCGCCTCCTCGCGCAACTCGCGCCTGACCGCGCGACAGGGGCGCTCCCCGTCGTCGATCCCGCCCTTGGGGACCTGCACCCCGGCGTCGGGGTCCGCGCGCTCCCGGAAGACCAGTAGCTGTCGACCGTCGCCGGTCGATCTCGTCACGTACGCGTAGGCCTTCTGGCTGTAGGCCGCCCCCGGACCGTACATACCCCTCTCCTACTCGGAGCAGGGGGTAAACTGTTTCGGGTATGTCATTAACCCGCACAGTGACCGATACGTTCTTTCGCGCCGCGTGGTAAGTGGGGGTATGCGGATCCGCCAGTGGCAGGACGTTCTGCGCGACGTGATCGAGTCCGACGCCGACCCCGACGGCTGGCGGGCGGTCGCGGGCGACCGGTCGCGGGGGCTGGGCGAGGACCTCTACCTCGGCCACCCGCGTGCGGGCGTGTACCACCTGAAGACCTACGCGAAGAACCCGTTCTCGGTCCGGGGCGTCGGCACGCAGGTCGCCCGGAGGCTCGACGACGAGATCGGGAGCTACCTCCCCGAGGACGACGACGGCCGGTTCGCGGTCCGCTCGGCGCCCGAGGACGAGGAGACCGCGAGGGCGCAGGCGAAACGCCTCGAGGAGACGGTCAGGGTCCACGCAGACGCGCCAACGACGCCCGACGCCCTGTTCGAGGACGTGATGGAGGCCGTCGAGAGCCCCGCGTTCGGCCCGATGGAGTACGACTCATATGGCAGACCCGAGAACCTCGACCGCCTCGCGGCGGGCTTCGAGGAGGCCGACGACCTGCTGAACGCCGAACTCGACGAGTTGATCGACGCCGACGACGTCGACCGCGGCTTCCAGTAGGTTAAGGCCACGGGGACCGACGACGAGGTATGAGCGCCGAGGAGACGATCGAGGGGTACTACGACGCGCTCCGAGCCGAGGAGCCGCTGGTCCCGTACTTCGCCGAGGGAGAGACGGTGAAAGTCGGCATCTCCGAGCGCCTCGTCGGCTTCGAACGGGTCGCCGAGGGACTGCGCGAGCAGACCGAGACCACGAGCGACTGGGTCGTCGAGAGCCGCGACCTGCACGTGGCCGAGCGCGAGTCCGTCGCGTGGTTCGCCGACGAGGTCCGGATGGCGTGGACCACCGACGAGGGCGAACGACACGACTTCGAGACGCGCTGGAGCGGGACGCTCGAACGGCGGGAGGAGGGGTGGCGATTCGTCGGGATGCACGTCAGCGTTCCGCGGGAGCTGTGATGGTCGGGCCGATGAGCGACGAGGAGCGGCGTGCGGGCTCCCAACGGCTGTACGCCGCGTTCGTCCTCCTCGTTGGGGTCTCGGCGGGGCTGATGGCGCTCTCGGGCGGCGCGACGCTCGCGCAGGCCGCGATCGGCGCGGGCGCGGGGCTGGTGCTGGGCGGGGCGTTGATGTGGTGGCTGCTCCGGATCGTCTAGCCGACGCGCGCGAGCCATTTCTCGGGTGCGTCGAGTTCCTCGCTCGTCGGCAGCGTCTCGGGCGAGTCCCAGACGACGCTCGCGCCCTCGATCCCCCGGGCGTCGGCGACGGCCTCGAAGAAGGCCTTTCCGCGCTCGTACTGGCGGCGCTTGAGACCGAGTCCGAGCATCCGGCGCACCAGTTGGGCGAGCGGGCCGCCGCCGCGACGGCGCTCCTCGACCTTCTCGCGCAGGTCGGCGTACTCGTCGTCGAACGCGCGATCCATGATCAGTTCGGCGTAGCCCTCGACGGCGGTCATCGCCGCGTCGAGTTCGCGGAAGGCCTCGCGGTCGAGCGAGCCGTTCGCGAGCGCCTCGATGCCGCGTTCCATCCCCGACTCGAGGTACGACGAGAGCCACGGGGCCGCGCCGAACTCGGCGGCGTGGGCGACCTCGTGGAAGGCGATCCACCGCCGGAAGCGCTCCTCGTCGACGTCGAGTTCCGTCGCCACCCGGCGGATGTTCGGGTGGACGAAGTACAGCGCGTGGCCCGCGTCGCCCTCCGCCAGCAGGAGGGGGTCGTACTGGCCCAGCACGTTCTTCCCGAGAAACGAGAGCATGAGCGTCGTCGACCCGGTGTTCAGCACCCGCGAGGCGTCGGGGAAGAAGACGTCGGTGTGGGCCTCGATGGGGGCCATCACCCGGCGGAACGTCGAGACGTTGGCGTCGATCCAGTGGTGGCGATTCTGGATCTCGATGGTTTTGGGCAGGTCGAAGGAGACGGCCGCGACCTCACGGATGGAGCGGCGAGCGGCCTTGACGTCGCCGCGATAGCCCTCGATCTCCCCCTCGGTGAGGTCGACCGAGCCCGGCGAAGTGACGTCCTTTGCGGCCGCTCCGACGGCGGCCCAGTCGACGGGGCCGTCGCCCGAGGCCCGCGAAATAGTACGGAGACTGCGAAGGAAGTTCACGCGACAGTGTTGGGGCCGCGCGGACAAAATGCTTCGGGACTAGTTCTCGTACTCGGAGAGTTCGACTTCCTCGTACTCCTCGACGTCGCCGGCGACGAACTTCTTCGCGACCGCCGCGACGACCAGCAGGAACAGCAGGCCGATGACGAGACCGAGGCCGCCCCCGGATTCGGCCTCGGCGGCCTCCTCCGGCTCCTCGACGGGGACTTCGGTCTCCTCGACCTCGGTTTCGTCGTCCTCGCTCTCCTTCGATTTCCGCGAGAACAGGCCGCCCGACGACTCCTCCTCGGCCCCCTCGACCTCCGTTTCGGCCTCGCCTTTCGAACCGAACAGGCCGAGTTTCGAGCCCTTCCCCTCGAGCTCCTCGACCGTCTCGGCGAGTTCGTCCCCGAAACGGGGGCTCGGGCTGAACTCGAAGTTCTCGACGTTGATCTCGAACAGCGTGGTCTTCTTCTCTCCCATGGCCCAACGTGGGCCGACCGAACACTTAGCCGTTGTGGACGGTCGGAACGTTGATAGGTGGGCGCTCGACAGAACGGGTATGGACGACCGCCAACGCGCCTTCCTCGACGACCTGCTCGCGACGCCCTCCCCGTCGGGGTTCGAGACCGAGGGACAGCGCGTCTGGATCGACGCCGTGAGCGAGGTCGCCGACGAGGTCCGAACCGACGCCTACGGCAACGCCGTCGCCGTCATCGAGGGCGGCCCCACGGAGATCGCGGTCGTCGGCCACGCCGACCAGATCGGCTACATCGTCCGGCGGATCGACGACGACGGCTACCTGCACCTCGGGCCGATCGGCGGCGTCGACAGGACCGTCTCGCGGGGCCAGTACGTCACGGTTCACGCCGATTCGGGGACGGTTCCGGGCGTGATCGGCCAGACGGCGATCCACCTGCGCGAGGGCGACGAGGAGTACGACGAGATCCGCGACCAGAAGGTCGATATCGGCGCGGCGGACGGCGAGGCCGCCCGCGAACTCGTCTCGGTGGGCGACCCGATCACGGTCGAATCACGGGTTAGTGACCTGCAGGGGAGCAGACTGGCCGCGAGCGGGCTGGACAACCGCGTCGGGACGTGGACCGCCGCGGAGGTCCTGCGGGCGGTCACGGACGCCGACGTCGAACCGACCGTCTACGCCGTGAGCACGATCCAGGAGGAACTCGGGGTACGCGGTGCGGAGATGGTCGGGTTCGACCTGTCGCCCGACGCCGCCATCGCCGTCGACGTGACCCACGCGAGCGACGGCGCGGACGCCCCCGCCGACCGCGGCGGCGACATCGACCTCGGGGCCGGGCCGGTGATCGGGCGGGGGAGCGCGAACCACCCGGCGCTGGTCGACGCGCTCAGGGCGGCGGCGAGCGAGGCGGGGATCGGGGTACAGCTGGAGGCCCTCGGGACCGCGACCGGCACCGACGCGGACGCCTTCTACACCGCCCGCGGCGGGATTCCGTCCGTGAACCTCGGGATTCCCAACCGGTACATGCACACGCCGGTCGAGGTGATCGACACCGCGGACCTGCTGGATTCGGTGGCGCTGCTCTCGGCGTTCCTCGGTCGGACGGCGGGCGACGAGGGGTTCGGCGTCGAGGTGTAAATTCCGGTACGCTTAAGTGAGAATCGAGTGCGCGTAGGGGTATGAGTGGACGCCCGCTTGACGTGCTCGAGGCCGCGATCGGCGACGTCGTCACCGTGCGCCTGAAGGACGGCGAGGAGTTCGTCGGCACCCTGACGGGGTACGACCAGCACATGAACGTCGTCGTCGAGGACGACGACAACACAACCATTATACGCGGCGATAACGTCGTTTCGATAACTCCATGACCGGTGCAGGCACCCCGAGCCAGGGCAAGAAGAACATCACCACCCACGTCAAGTGTCGGCGCTGTGGTGAGAAGTCGTATCACGTGAAAAAGAAGGTCTGTGCCTCGTGTGGCTTCGGCGAGTCGAAGAAACGCCGGAGCTACGAGTGGCAGGGCAAGACCGGCGACAACTGACCCGGATTTCTCTCTCGTCTCTCCTCGGCCAGCGGCGCGTCCGTCCGACGGCGACCGCGACCTATCCACGGACGTGCATACCTCCTGTCGCGGAACAGCCCACGAATCCAGCTACGTGGGATTTTTACTGCTGGGAGTGCATCCAACGGACATGGACACGGGCCAGGTCGCCGACGGGCCGACCGAGAAGTGTGGCGTCGTCGGCGTCTCCTTCCGGGGCCGCGACGCCGCGCGGCCGCTGTACTACTCGCTGTACGCGCTGCAACACCGCGGGCAGGAGTCGGCCGGGATCGTCACCCACGACGGCTTCCAGCAGCACAGCCACGTCGGGATGGGCCTCGTGGGCGACGCCTTCTCGGAGGGCGATCTCGACGAACTCAACGGCCGGACGGGGATCGGCCACGTCCGGTATCCCACGGCGGGGAGCGTCGACTCCTCGTGTGCACAGCCCTTCTCGGTCTCGTTCAAGAGCGGGTCGCTCGGGCTCTCTCACAACGGAAACCTCGTCAACGCCGACGAGATCCGCGACGAACTCGCCGGAATGGGCCACGCCTTCACGTCCGACGGGGACACCGAGGTGATCGCCCACGACCTGGCGCGAAACCTCCTGGACGAGGACCTGATCCAGGCGGTCAAACACACGATGGGGCGAATTCACGGCTCGTACTCGCTCGCGATCTCCCACGACGACACCGTCCTCGGCCTGCGCGATCCAGAGGGGAACCGACCGCTGTGTATCGGGAGGGTCGAGGACGGCTACATGGTCGCCTCCGAGTCGGCCGCGATCGACACGCTCGACGGCGAACTCGTCCGGGACGTCCGCCCCGGCGAACTCGTCGTGCTCTCGCCCGACGGCTTCGACTCCTACCAGCTCGTCGAGCGCGAGCACACCGCCCACTGCTTCTTCGAACACGTCTACTTCGCCCGGCCCGACAGCGTGATCGACGACAACCTCGTCTACGAGGTGCGCCGCGAGCTGGGGAGACGGCTCTGGGACGAGAGCGGGATCGAGACGGACGTCGTGATGCCGGTCCCGGACTCGGGACGGGCCTTTGCCTCGGGCTACGCGGAGGCCTCCGACGGGGTGGAGTTCGCGGAGGGATTGATGAAGAACCGCTACGTCGGCCGGACGTTCATCATGCCGACGCAGGACGAACGCGAGCGTGCGGTGCGACTGAAGCTCAACCCGATCCGGTCGACCGTCGAGGGCAAGTCGGTGACGCTGATCGACGACAGCATCGTCCGGGGGACGACCTCGAACCAGCTCGTCTCGCTGCTTCGAGAGGCCGGCGCGACGGGGGTCCACCTCCGGATCGGCGCGCCACCCATCACCGCCCCCTGCTACATGGGGATCGACATGGCCACCCGCGAGGAACTGATCGCCGCCGGCGGGTCGGTCGAGGACGTCGAGGAGGAGATCGGTGCCGACAGCCTCGCGTACCTCTCGATCGACGCCATCGCCGAGGCGCTCGGCGAGGCGCGCGCGGACCTCTGTCTGGGCTGTGTCACGGGCGAATACCCCTACGAGATCAGTGGGGAAGAGACCGACCGCGACGTCGAGCGCCCGGCCGTCGGCGATCGCGAACTCCCAGCCGACGGCTGACGACCCAGCACGAACTCGACGCACTGCTCGCCGACTACGACGCGCTCGTGACGCCGGCCCGGTCCTCGGTGGCCAATCCGATCGAGGAGTCGCTGGGCGAGTACTTCGATCAGTTCGGATCGTCGCCGATGAACGCGACCGGACTGCCGGGCGTCACGACGCCGAACGGGTTCGGCGAGCGCGGCCTTCCGACGGCCCTGTAGTTCGTCGGATACGCGGGCGAGGAGGCGCCGCTGCTCGCGCTGGCGGTCGAGTACGAGCGCCGAACCGATCACGTCGAGTATGCGTCGCTAGTCGACGCGCTCGATCGGTGTTGAGCGCCGTCGTCCGGGTTCTACCGGCCGGACGCCGATAGTGGGTTGGGTCAGTAGACGACGTGAAGCAGCGTGTAGACGGCGACGCCGAGGCTGAAGGATATCAGCCAGAGCGAGGCGGCGATCCGCCCGACGGTCGGGTGGCGCGTACGCCCGAGTTCGCCGACCGAGTACGAGAAGGCGAGCAGGAGGACGTAGTAGACCAGCGGGATACAGATCACCGCGAGCAGGATATGCACCCCCAAAAGCGGGAGGTAGACGAACCGGTAGACCGTTTCGGGGCCGGGAAACGGTTCGGGACCCCCTAAGAGGATCAGCCGGTAGAGATAGAGGGCGAGAAAGCCGGCGAACAGGCCGGTCGAGGCGAACATGGCGAGTCGGTGGCGCGCGACCCGTCCCCGGCGGATCCAGTACCACCCCAGCGAGATGGTGGCGATCGCGGTGAGGCTGACGACGGCGTTCACGTGCGGGATCGCGGTCACGACCCAGTCCGGGGCCGGGGGAACGAGGGCGCTCGGGATGTAGCCGAGGGCGGCCCCGAAGACGAGCGCGAGCGAGACGGTCGTCAACGCGCCCGTCAACTCGGGCACGTGTGCGCGGACCTGCCGTTGCATACTCGGGTGGTGGGACGACGCGCGTATAGCCGTTGTCACCCGCGAGTCCGACAGATTACATAATAAATCCGTTACGATTCAGTTAACAGGATTTAAGCACCATATTAGAAAGAGTGTAGAGTACGGAGAACACTACTGGCATGAGAGACCCACTATCCCGTCGCACCTTCTTGGGAACCGTTGGCGCCGCCTCCGTCGCGCTCGCCGGCTGTATGGACGACGGAAACGGCGGTAACGGCAACGGAACCGGAAACGGTAACGACAACGGCGGTAACGGCAACGGCGGCAACAACTCCGACGACGGGAACGGAGACGACAACGGCGGCGGTTCGAACGAGGCCGCACAGGCCGCCGCGACGGAGTACGGCGAGGTGCTCGACGACTTCGAGGAGATCAACTGGTACGCGCTCAGGGACGAGGATATCTCCCCCGACGACGGCCAGGCGGTCACCGGCAACCAGTCGATGGCGGTCAAACTGGACAGCAACGTCTCGACGATCGCGTGGTCCCCCTCCTCCCCCATCGACCTCACCGACCAGTACCTCTCGGCGGCGGTGAAGGTGAACTCGCCGGTGGGTGGGCGCCTCGCGCTCCACGTCCGCGCGCCCGGCGGCGACGACTACGTCACCTCAGCCCGCAGACTTCCCAACGGCGTCGATCAGTGGTTCCGGGTCGACTTCGGGTACACCGTCGGCTACGGCGGTCCCGATTTCTCCCAGGTCCAGGAGCTCCGCCTCGAGGTGGTCGGTCCCGACGGTAGCTCGGTCGACTACCGGATCGACGACCTGCGGACGACGCCCGCCCAGGACGAGAGCCACGTGATCCTCTCCTTCTACGGTGGGCTCGAAGAGCACTACGAGACGGTCTTCCCGATACTCGAAGACCGCGGCTGGGTCGGCGCGCTCGGGATCTCGCAGGACCTGCTCAACCGCTCCGGACGGCTGAACATCGACCAGTTGCGCGAGATGCGCGACGCCGGCTGGGACGTCTGTTCGTACCCGCAGCACGGCGGTCGGCTCGCGGAACTCGACGCCGAACAGCAGCGCCGCGTCATCGAGGGCAACCGCGATTACCTCGCGAACCGCGGGTTCGAGGACGGGGCACAGCACTTCTTCACGCCGTACAACTCGATGAACAACGACACGCTCGACATCCTCCGGGAGGCCCACGAGACGGCGTTCGTCTTCGGGGCGTGTTCCAGCGGCATCCCGCCGACGGGACGCCACACCATCTCCGCCATCAGCGGGTCGAGCTACGAGAGCACCCGCAAACCGATCCTGCGTGCGGACATCCACAACCAGGTGGTCGTCCCGTACTTCGAGCACATCGGCGAGCAGGGCATGAGCGTCGAGGAGTTCGAGATGCAACTCGACCGGATCGAGGACAACAGCTACGGCGGCGGGCTGGAGCCGATCACGCCGACGCAGTTGCTCGAGTACTACTAGATAGCCGTCCCGAGCGATTCCGTCGGCATCGAGTTCGGGAGCGAGACGGTCCGGCAGACCGTTCGGCGTGAATACCGTGATCGGTGATCGCTCTAGAGAGGGATCTCGGGAGTCGTCGCGTCGGAAGGATTGTGCGTGGGTGATGTCCGCGAAGGGACCGGTCGTGCGTCGACCGGCCGCCGGGCGGTGCCCGGCGGAATCACCTGCATCTTCGGCGGGTGTGCCGCCGTACACGCAAATCGGGGATTCGCTGGCTTGCAAATCCGCCGGATTTGCAAACGATGCGTGGGACCGGATTTGAACCGAGAGTTTACATCCGCATCCTCCGACCTCTCGTCCAGACGATGACCGAGAACCCGGGCCAGCGAATCGACGCTCTTCGCGAACGTATCCAGGCTGGCGAGGAGATCAGCAGCGCCGATCAGGAGACGCTGCTCGCCTTCAGTGATCGACTCCGACTCCTCTCCTCGCGCTACTCCGACCATCGTCACGAGCACCTGCTCCGACGCTGCGTCCGCATGGCCGAGGAGGTCGGCGGCCTCGCCGACGCCCTCGAGGAGCGCAGCGCTGCCGAGGAGCTCGTCAAATGGATCCATCGCGAGTACGATAACGAGGAGACCAACCGGGACTACCGGGGTTCCCTCAGAGTCTTCGGGAAGCGCTCCGGCGAGGACGACGAGCTGCCCGAGTCGATCGAGTGGATCCCTGGCTCGACCTCGCGCAACTACAAGCCCAAGCCAAAGCCCGGCGAGATGCTCCACTGGGACGAGGATGTCTTCCCGATGATCGACGCCTGTCGCTACGCGCGCGACGAGGCGATGGTCGCCGTCGCCTGGGACGCCGGCGCGCGCTCGGGGGAGTTCCGCGATCTCCAGCTCCGCGACGTCAGTGATCACCCGAATGGGCTCCGGATCACCGTCGACGGCAAGACCGGCCAGCGGACGATCACGCTGATCCCGTCGGTTCCGTACCTCCAGCGCTGGCTCGCCGAGCATCCCGCTGATGACCCGAGCGCGCCCCTCTGGAGTAAGCTCCACTCGCCCGAGGACCTCTCCTACCAGGCGGTCCGGAAGACACTCAACGAGGCGGCCGAGCGCGCCGGCGTTCACAAGCCCGTCACGCTGACGAACTTCCGCAAATCGAGCGCGAGTTACCTCGCCAGTCAGGGCCTCAATCAGGCCGTCCTCGAGGAGCACCACGGCTGGTCGCGAGGATCGCGCGTCGCTTCCCGATATGTCTCCGTCTTCGCCGACGCCTCCGACCGGGAGATCGCCCGCGCGCACGGCCTCGACGTCGAGAAGGACGAACCCGACCCGACGGCGCCGATGACGTGCCCGCGCTGTAATCGGGAGACGCCGCGCGAGAACCCGGCGTGTATGTGGTGCGGTCAATCTCAATCTCACGAAGCTACTCAACGGATCGAAGAGCAACGTGAGGCTGCACTCAAAAGTTCCAGAATCGTTCCAGAGGAGGTGGCTGATGCGATCCAGACCATCGAACGGTTCATGGGAGATGATGGCGGGATTCGAGCCGCTGGTTTCGATGAATGAAGGGGCGGGATCAGTCATTGAGGACCTCCTGTCCCTGTTCGGTAAGGCTCAATTGCCGCAGCGTTCCTCCGCGTTCCCGGTCACGGTATTGACTTTTGACTAATCCGTTGCGCTCTAGTCGGCGAATCCTCATCTGGAGCGATGTCCCACTCAATCCAACCGAATCACCGACGCGGGTCGTGCCCTTATCACCGTTCTCAGCGACAGCCTGGAGCAATGATTGGTCGGAGACTCGATAGTGCTCCTTTTTGTGTTCGGCGCGGCTGAGGGGGACTATCCCTAACTCAGACCAATCGTTGCCGTCGATGTTCAGCCATGGAACCTCGCTTTGATGGTGGATCTGTGAGCTACAGACCTCCTCAAAACCATACCAGGCGACAGCAGCTAACCGGTGGACGTATATCGTAGGTGAGTTGCCGTCATAGCCCTCGTCCCACACTTCGTATCCCTTATCGTGGATTCTAAACGGAACCGGCTCATCGGAAAACCTGATTTTAGCAGCTTCCGACATATCTCGCCGCGCGATGCCGTTTCTGTCCATCCACTTCAGAACACACGTTTCGCCGCAGCCGACTATATCGCCTACAGATTCGAGAGAATGCCCCTCACAGTTGTATAGGTGGTTGAGTACTATCTCATTGCGCCACGGGGTACTTTGCCTGATCAGCCTTTGATCCCACCCGCAATCACAACTGCGGAATTTGATGGAGGACTGTTCGTCCTGATCCGGCTCGCAGCCGGTACAATTAACTATACTCTCCGCCTCTTTCCGCTTGCTTCCTTGCATTGTGTAATCACCGGAGGAAGCACCCGCCCGATGCGTCAACATCGGGCCCCGTTCTGGGAACGAGATGTGCTTCTTAGTTACATCTCTCTCAGGCCAGTATCTTAAAACCACCGGGGGGGACCGCGAGAAGCCGCTACGCATCCGATCTCGCCTCCTCGAGTGAGTCGAGCCAGGCCCGACAGTAGTCCGCATACGCGCAGTCGGTCGTCGCGACGAGTCGGAGTTCGTCCTCGATCGCCTCGAGCTCGCGCAGGCGCTCGTCGATTGTTCGGTCGTCGCGCGCGTCGGCGGGGAGTGCTTGGCTCATCGGGAAGCCTCCTGCTCCTGCGGACGATCGGGACCGATCAGCTTGCGACTGTTATCCGGGCGGATCACCTCGCCGCGACAGTCGAATTCCTCGAACAGGGGCTCGAGCATCTCGACGTCCGTCTCGCTGGCGTCCTCGCGGACTTCGCGCTGGCCGTCCGATGCATCGCGGTTGATCAGCGTGTAGTGTTGTCCCTGGCTGTCGGCCGCCATCAGACACCACTCTCCGTCTCGGCGTCGAGGTCACTGCACACGATACAATGGGGCTCACCGTCGATCCAATCCGGCGGGAAGGACGGCTCACGCTCGCAGACGACGCAGTCGGGATGAGTGCATTCGTTGCTCTCACTCATGGCGATCACCACTGTTGGTTTCGGTATCACCCTCCAGGTCGATCGCGGCGGTGACGACATCGGACTCCTTGCGCGAGATCTCCGAAAGACGGAGCACGGAGACGATCGCGAGCTTCCGGCGCAGGATTAGCGTCTCACTCACTCGATCGACGCGCACCTCGTCGACACCGAACTCGCGGGGGAGTCGGGAGAGGCGCTGACCGCGCTCCCACGCCTGGATAAGCGATCCCTTTGCCTGTGGGACTCGCTCGCTCCAGCGCTGGCGGGCGTGCTCGGCGACGAACGGTGCAGGATCGGTCGCCGTGACGTCCGAACTCATAGGAATGCCTCCCGCATCGCTTCGATACGATCACTCCGCTCGCGCGGATCGAGCAGCGCACCGTTAGGTTGGGCTAGTCCGAGTTCGGTGACCAGTGCTCGCGTGTTGTTGACGCCGCCGAGTGCGAGGCGCTGGTTGAGCAAAACGGTGTTATCCGCCTGCTCGACGGCATCGAGGACCTCGGACAGACTGCGGACGCCACCTCGCGCCCCGTACACTTCCGTGATAATTTCCTCGGGGTCGCCCTCGAGCCACGGACACTCCTCTGCCGACAGTTCGCTATCCGCCATGGCGCCACCATCCGTCTCGGCGATGTCTTCCCACGCGCTCGCGAGGTCGCCGTCGAGACCGACGACGAGCAGGCCGGAGTCAGGATCACGCTCGACGGGCGCGCGGATGGTCTCACCGATCGGGAAGTCAAAGCCAAGCTGTCGAAGTGGTGCGCGACAGGATACTGACGCACCGCCTTTCTGACCATCTCGAGAGACGGTCCGTGCGTGGGGGCCTGAGTAGTCGGGATCGAAGCCGAGTTTCCGCTTCTCGCGATCGACCAGGACGTCGACCGAGTCGACATCGTCGAGCCAGCGCCGCGTCGCCCCGGTATTAAACCGAACCCCACCGTCGGTATAGATGGATGCTATCGGTTCGCCGTCGAAGCGTTGTTTCTCGACGCGTTCGAAGGCCATTAGCGACTCACCTCCCGAGTGGCCGTGCTGGCTCGCCGAGCTGCACAGTTCGTACAGGGACGGAAACGCAACGGCTCACCACAGGTCTGGCACGCGCCGTCCGGGTGTCGGACGACGGCCATCACGCTTCGACCTCCGATTCCGTATCCGTCACTACTTGGTAGATTGCCGACCACCAATATGCCGCGATTGCCGGGTTTTCAGCCTCGACTTCGATATCGAATCCGACGTCGTCCTCCGAGTAGTTGATGTACGCCATCACGATTCCCCCCGAATCACGCGCAGTTCTTCGACGCGCTCTAGTGCATTTTGAAACTCAGCTTCGACGTCGTCGAGATCGGTGTTTGTCGCCACGGCGGATTCGAGCGCCCGGTCGACGTGCTCGCGAACGTCCTCGCGGCTCATCGACGATCACGCTCCATTCGGTAGCTCGACATCTCACGTTGGCCGATCAGAATTATGGCGTGCGCGCCGACTAGATAGCCGGCGATAAATCCCACGATGGAACAGGCCATCTCGCGAATCATCGGAACAACCCCCAGGCGGTGAGCATGGTACCGATCAGCCATGCGAGCGGCCAACCGATAACGACGAACACGAGCAGGACAAGCGGAATCGCCCAGACACCGACTTGAGGTTCGGCGTATCCCCATGTAAAATACGCACTCAAAGCACCGACGGATACGCCGAGGAGTAGCCCGATGACGCCGCGTTTCTGCGCTCCGACGACCTCGTCGCGCATCTTCCTTTGATCCTCGCGAATATCGTCGAAGAACGGATCGTCGAAGGGGTCATCATTCATCGTCATCACGCTCCTCAACCTCCGTGACTGTCGCACCGTGATCCATCGCGAGTGTGACGATCGTCGCGAGGTCGCGGGCCAGTTTGTAGTTCGGGCCCGTCCGGACGAGCCCCGAGGAGCGCTCGTAGTCGATCACACCACAGGCGTCGAGCTTCGGAAGGTGCATGTGCTCGAGCGACCGGGTGACGATCTCGGGTCTGGGCGCGCCTTCGCGCCGTGAGAGCAGCACCGAGAGGTTCGCCGAGGCGACCTCGTCGCCGGGGCTGAGCGCGTAGATGATCCGCCGGCGGGCCTCGACGCCGATCGCCGAGAGGGCATCGTCGGTCGTCAGTTCCGGTGTGACCGTCGGTCCCGTCCCGGAGTCGGCGTCACTTTTGCTTTCACTCATCACGATCACGCTCCTCAGCCCGGCCGATCCATCGTCGGCGAGCATCTAGCGCCTGCCGGCCTCCATCGGCGAGGCGGTAGGTGTTCGTCCGGCCGTCGACAGACCCGGATTCTTTCTCGACGAGCCCCCTGTCAACGAGCGAGTCGAGGCCGGGATACAACCGGCCGTGAGCTACTTCTTTACCGTACTCGGCCTCAAGGACGCGCTTGACGTCGAGTCCACAGGGATCGTCAAGCCCGTCGATCGCGACGAGCATGTCGATCTGAAACCGAGTGAGTTCGTTCAGCGGTCGTGCGTCGATACTATCTTGCATCTGCGTTGAGTCTGTTAGCATGGTCTTGTGTTGGGACGGAATCGACCGTCCCCCACTGTTCCCTCAGAGCAAGACCACCGCCTCGCGCGGTCGCGTCGGCCTGGACAGCAGGACACGGCCGCGTGAGACAGCGGACTTCCTCAGTCGATTTATTCCAATTCGATCCGGGCCCACGAGACGCGCTCGCCAGTCCGAGCATCGAGCAGTTCGTAGTGTTCCGGATCGAGACCGACGTGGCGAGCACAGCTCGCACAGTAGGCGTGTGAGTTCGTGGGCTCCCACGTCGTGTGATTGTTCGGACACCGCCAGCGCATCCGTTGGATGGGATCTGTCCGGTCGATTCGGATGATCCGTCGGCGATCCTCGGTACTGCTGCCATCGGCCCGGGGCGAGTGGGATTCTGTTCGTGACACGGCCGAGACTGTTGTTCCACCCCGTCATGAAGGCGGTTCAACGGTTCGGTGGAAGTGAACGTACCTCGACCTGTCGATCTGTGAGGAGTACGAGTCGATAACTCCTCAAAATCGCCCCTAGACACACCAGTGAAAGTGATGGACTGCCGTTCCTGTGCGGGCGTACAGGCTCCATGAGCAGTATCCGTCCGGATTAGCGGTTGATTACACCGCCGACCGGTTGGATTAGTTAGGTCGTATTTATTTGGGCGTGCATTGTAGCCTGGCACTGGCAACCACCTCGATCTGGGGAGGAAGCCGCGTTCGGGGTGGTGTCACACCCCGGACACTTACTTGCAGCAGTTAGTCCATGAACACAGCTTCCGTGAGTGTGATATGTCCGCGCTGTATTATAGTTACTGATACGTGCTGTATGGCTAACAAAAGAGAACTGTAGTTAACGAAACGTACTTTCAGTTACGGATATTACTCGTACAGAGGTCATATAGTATGCCAAGGGACAAATCCGTAACTGCAAATGGGGGGCCTGCCCCTCTTGGGGATATGCATCGCGAGGTCGACTGGATGGTTCCTGCCGACGAGTATATTCTGGAGTTCCTCGCGAGCCTTCACTACCGTAACAAGCGCGTCATTCAGAAGCCGAGTAGTATCGGCCCGAATATCGGCTACGGGAATCGCCATACTGCGAATCGCTGTTCAGCACTCTCGAAGTATGGACTCCTCGAGCGGCACGACGACGCGGCGAAATATACGATCACGGATCTTGGTCAGCGCGTCGTCGATAACGAGATCTCGCCCGAGGAGTTGAACGCGATCGAGCCAGCAGAAAGCTAACAGGGAGGTCGCTGGTATATGTGACCAGTCACAACACTGATAATCTAACCTCCTGATATGCGGCTATGTTTCGGAGACTCCTCAGCGGCCTCCTTGATCGCTCAGATGCAACCAACTCACCGGATCAGCAAGAAACCATCTCCGACTCGGACAATTTCGACAGGTATCTTGACGCAAGAGACAACTGGCAATTTGAGCGTATCGACGAGTATGAGTTTGAGCATTATACCGACGCTATTGAGAGAATTAAACAACTGAAACGAGAACGGCGGCACGATGAGGTTGAAGACTTGCTATTGTGGTGTATCGACTTCGCCGAAAATGAAGTAGCCGCATATGGGTGGGATACTGTGCCACCGGCGTATTACCGACATCTCGCGATCGTGTACCGGAAGGACGATCGGAACGATGACGAGGTCGCAATTTTGGAGCGCTATATCGATCAAGGCGGGGAAATGGAGGGGATGATTAGTCGCCTTGAACGGGCGCGGGAGTTGAACGCGATCGAGCAGTCCGGCGAGTGAACGGTCAAAAAGAAACTGCGTCAGACGTCGTATCCCGCCTCTTTGCACATATGGCGGATTGCCTCGCCGATACTCGGGTAGCCGTATTCCTCTTGAATTGCTTCAGCTTGGTTGTAGACCGTTTCAGGGAGGCGGGCATGCTTCGTGTCGACCATACATACCCAATGCTTGCTTCACCAATAAGCGTTTCCAGATCGTAAACAGACCATAAACAGATCGGTAACTATAATAGTATGCTCTATGATATGATAATCATGCAACGTAGGAAATTCCTATTGGCAAGCGGACTTGCAACGACGACTGTCCTCGCTGGATGCACGGGTGCCGATGACGACGGAGATAACGGTGGAAGCAATGGCGGTGGCTCGGGCGACGGCAATGACGACACCGACTCTGAGAACGGTGGAGACGAGAATGGGTCTGGACAAGACGGTGGTAACGAGCCAGATCCAATCGAACTTTCGGGTTCAGGAGCGGACGTCTCCGACGAATTCGACCTTGAAGGTGGGTTCGTCATCGTCGAGGCAACCCACACTGGAGGGGATTCGAACTTCCAGATCGAGCTGGTAGACGATAACGGCGATATGGCAGCACTCTTCGTCAACGAGATTGGCGAATTTGACGGCAAAGCGGGTGCATCGCCCGAGGCCGGGTCATACGTTCTCGACATCAACGCGGATGGCGATTGGGAAATCACGCTTCGCCAACCCCGCCCAACGGAGGGAGACTCACTCCCAGTCGAAGAGAGTGGCGACAGCCCAAGTGTGATCGGTCCTTACGAATTCGACGGTCGGGTTAAAGCAACAGGATCGTATGACGGCCAGCGTAACTTTATCGTTGAGGTATATCCGGTGGATCCAGGCTACCACGAGCTCGTCTTCAACGAGATCGACTCGTTCGAGGGTTCGAACACGTTCTCCATGAACGGTCTGGGGTTCGTCGTCGTCCAGGCGAGCGGTTCCTGGACGCTCGAGATGGAGTAGGCTAGCTGCCCAACACTTTATAACGGATTACGGGACCACGGAGTGTATGCCCTACGGAACTCCCGACGAGTGGCTGTTCGAGGACTGGCAACTGATCGCGAGCGCGCTTCGCGAAGCGAAACACGAGGACTGTCGGTGCTACGAGTGCGATACGGTCGATTCATTGCTCGAGGACATCGCATACTACTGGGATCTCGATGAGTGCGAACTGTCCGGATTGGCCTAAATTAGCTCATATAGTAAGTATGCAAAGGTCTTACCTAATAGAATACACATCTCGAATATCTCTATGGAACCAGAATACACGATAGTACCACACAACAGAACTCCTGAAATCGCGCCAGGCGATACCATTGAGATCGACCTCTATCTATCAGGTGGGGGTATACCTGATGAAAACCGGCTTTATTTGAGTTATAACAAAGGATTACTTGATCATCAAAATACAGGCGAAATAAGAACATATGTGAAAAAGGGTACGGATCGTGCCACCGGAGAAATCCATCCAGTTTCAGGCGAGGAATTCGAACAATCAGATCAGATTGCAATCCCGGGGACTCATCTTGGATTTGTTGAGACTCTTTTTTATGAAGATGTGCACGCTAACAGCACCCTAGATGATGTTCCGCCACTTGTTGCAGAGAGGGATCATGATGGTCACTCTCCTGCGGAAATTCGAATGTATACTGGCGATTACTCTATATCAATAATACTTAATTATTCCTTTGAAGATGTTATCAAGCAAGATCGTCAAGACATAACAGTACATGTAACTAGCTGGGTAGAACGACACAGAAGAAAGCTAGAGGTTATTGGTCTATTTGGGATTATCGCTACTATCGGAATATTAGCCACTTCGATCTGAAATGTAAAGATAGCACTTGCCGCTCAGGCCTGAGCGCGTTCGACCGCATCCTCAAGGTGCGTGTCACAGGCGAACACCGAGAGGACGTCGTCGGTCAGCACGTAGTAGTCTCCGCCGAGATCGCAGTCGGAGTTCTGACAGCCCCGGGGCGCGTTATGCTCGCCGAGCTTGAGCACGAGATCGACGCCAGGCCGAGAGAGGCGTTCCGTCATGGACTCACCGGGTTCGAGCCTGGACAAGGTCCTTTTTCGCATCGATCACGGTGGTCGGCGAACCCACCGTGGCGACGGTACAGCTCGCCGCAAAACGGACACTTGCGAATCGCACCGTGATACGGGTACACCGGATCGAAGTATCCTGATCCGATCGTCACCTCCCGGACGAGCGCTGCGGCCCGAGTCGCGATCGCGAGATCGCGTGCGAGTTCTTGACTCATCAGACGTCTACCTCGTTGAGCGTCTTGAGCGCGCTGTCGACGTTTCGGGCGACTATTTCACCATCACAGTTTGGCGAGTCAAGTTCGGCGCTCGCCTGTTCGAGGTCACCACGGGCGTTGAGGACAGCCTCGTGACACTCGTCTGCTGCTGAAGAGCCATCGTCAGCTTCGAGTTCTTGGATGCGTTTGTGGGCGTCGTCGAGCTGCTCGCGAAGCCGTTTGACCTCACTCTCGTCTGGAGTCGCCGTATCGTTCGTTCCGCGCGGGTCATCGACCAACTCATACAGCGCCGTTGAGTCGTGGATACATCGGATCGCATCGCCAGCTTCGAGAACCGGGAGGCGTCCCCCGACTGTATTCCGGTGGAGGCCAGTCGCATCGACGATTGCACCCTTTGTCCGGGCACCGTCTCTCAACTCGTCAAGAATCTTCTCGTCGGCATCCGTCAGATCGTCGGCGTCTAACATACGATACTGCTGTTCTGCCATGCGTATTGTTCTTATTGTCTATGCACTTAGCACTTGTGCAATGATATTGTGTTATCCTATTGTGCTATATGCATATCTATAAGTAGCTGGCGAATAGAGTAGTAACTGGGCACGGGAGTCCGGCCAGAATCGATCTGGTCGGCGGGCGTTCCAGCGCCCCCGACCGTGCTTCGGGAGAACCGAAGCAATGCAACCTACGAATGCGACCGACGAAAAGAGCATCGACAAGCGAACGATCCGCGCAGCACGCGAGTCCATGACAACGATGCGGCAGGCACCGGGACTGTACCGGGTGTTCTCCGGGTCGAAGGCGTCGGAATACGTCGTCGACATCCTCGAGCCCGCCTGTGAGTGCCCGGCGTTCCAGTATCAAGCAGGTAAATGCAAACACATCCGCCGGATCGAGATGCTACTCGGCGAGCGCGAGATTCCGGACCTGCCGGGTCGGCCGGACGTTGAGGCGATGATCGATACGTACCAGGAGGCGATCTGAGATGGGGCGAACCGAATGTGCGAAATGTGGTCAGCCCGTTCGCGGCCGACGGCTCTGCCGCCAGTGCGAGCTCGACAAGCGCTACGGGCAGGGACTCAACGATGAGAGCGATGACGAGCCGATGACCGTCCTCGAGTACGAGTGTACGGCCTGCGGTCACGAATACGAGAGTGCCGAACAGATCGCGTGCCCGAAGTGTGGCGCTCGGACGCGACGGTTTATCGGCGAACTGGCAGGGTCGGCATAATGCCGTTCAACGGCACCGGTCGAGAACTCCACAGCAGCGAGGATCACCGCGAGGAGTCAGTCTACTGCACGCAGTGCGGGACTATCTACGTCAAGAACTTCCCCCGATCGTGCCCGGCATGCACACTCGCCGAGCGCCAAGAGAAGATCATCGAACAGATCGACCAGGTAGAGCGAGATCTCGACGTCATCGACGGAGGGTTCTGAAATGGGCTCCGAATCGAAGCTCGACGACCCGTCAGTCTCACTCGAAGACCTCGCGGGCGTGCTCGCCAAGCGCGAGGACGTCCTTGGGGCCGACGTTCGTAACGACGATCCGCTCGAGTGGCGCGACGGGTATCTCGAAGTTACGTTCGAGCGAGGACTCGTCCCGCCGAAGGCGCTGCTCGAGATCGGTGCGGCGGGTTTTGCGATTCACGACGTGATGCCACAGGGCTACGACCACTACATCGTCGAGATCGCCGAGGTGACGAATCGATGAGCGCTGATCTGGTACGCTTCACCTACGTTGGATGCGGGAAAGCAAAACGCGAGATCGACGGTCATCCAAATCATGCTAAGAACCAGTACCCGGCCGCTGCCCTGTACACGAGTAACTACTTCGCGCTCAAGCGCCGGTACGCTGAGCGCGCTTCCGAGTCGTGGTGGATCCTCTCAGCGAAGCACGGCCCGATCCATCCATTCGTTCGCCTGAAGCACTACGATGTCACGATGTCGGATTACCCGATCGAGGGTGGTAATGCGCCGTTCGAGACGATAGAGAACTGGGCCGAGCACGTCGTTGAGCAGGTCGGTGTCGCGGTGCGTCGCTACCAAGAGCAAGACGAAGCCGATGCCGTTGACGAGATCGTGATGCTTGCTGGGAAAGACTATCTCGACCCAGTTCGGGACGGGCTTTCCGCGATTGCCGACGAGTTCGACCTCATGATCCGCTATCCGTTCGATGATACATCAGGGATTGGTGAGCAGATGGCATGGCTCAAGAACCAGACCGATCATTCCGCCCCCGTCAGCCCGCGGTATCGACATATCTTCACTGATGAAATCAGAGAGGTGACGGACCAATGAGCGCCGGCCTCGACTCCCTCGAGGAGATCGAGCGCTACGTCGCCTGGAAGGACTTGCGCGACCTCGCCGTTCGGACGGTCGGCGCAGCGCTGCGCGCGGTCGTGATCGGCGTGGCCGTCGCCGCCCTCCTGGTCGCGATCGCGCTCGCCGTCCCCTCAGTCTCGATCCCGGATCAGACGACCCTCGCCCTGACGGTCGTGAGCTCGGCATCGGTGATCGCCGTGTTCGCGAGCGCGCTGCTCGCGAGTTCCCGCTGACGCCCCCTCCCCCTGACGTTTTGTTTTGATCGGCCGCAGCCCCTTCGGGCCCCGTCCGCTTTCCAACTGCTGACAGCGCGTTTCCGAGGTATTACCTTGTTCAACACCCACCTTTCACGGTCAGATTATGTTGCACAAGGTAAGACAGTGCTGCCGTTACGCACTATACTACTCTTCAAGTAAGACCGCTCACTCAGGCAATACTAATGTAAAATGAGTCTCGGTTCTCAGGCGTCGCCGCTGATCGTCAGATCGCCACCAGACTGGAATGCAGCCTCAAGGTTGGAAGTCGTGACGAGAGTGGTGAACGCAATTTCTTCGGTACCGTGACCATAATCGAACAGAGCACGGATGTGCAGCGTGGTATCTGCAGTCGTCCCATCAGCGGTATTCTCAAAGTCTGATGCCGAGACGAACTCCGAGTCAAGGAAACTAACCTGCGAAGCAAAAGGAGCTCCAGCGGTTTCATCCCACGGGATATCAGCATATGTCGCGTGTGAACCGCTCTCGGTCGAGATGTCAAAGGAACCGCTCGTAATCTGGCCCCAGTCGGTGCCATTTAGGCCAGCTTCCAGCGTGAAGGTGACCGTCTGTGTTGGAGTGTAGTTGTCCCAGCTCACAGTCATTTCGACGTCAGCATCCGACGCGATGTACACGTCGCTAATCGTACCATCTCCGGTTTCAATTGTGAGATCAGTTGCACTCCATGTCCCTAAGGTTGCTGCAAAAGCAGGCTGGGTTGAGTAGTGGACTAACGTGGCTCCTGCGACAGAGAGACCAGCAGCACCGACACCACCACGGATGAGTGTTCTGCGGGAGATCTTCGTCGAGTTTGTATCAGATTCCATCAATAATCTATATTATGTTAGTAGTTATATACCTTTGGATTATTATATTAATTACTAATAATTAATAATAGACTGGGAATTGCCACGCGGACGGAGAGGACCTACGTTGTAATTCGTGTCACCTGCCGTTTGACCCATCGCCAGAGATCGCCGACGCGCTCCCAAGGCCACTTGAGATCCGACGAGGACTCGATCGCGTCAGCAAAGAGCAACAGCCCGAGCACGAGAATCGCCACCAACGCGACGATCAACCAGTGATCGGTCGTGATCCACGAGGGAACCCATTCCCAAGCGGGCTGGTTGAGAACCATATACCCGCTGACACCGGCTGCAGCGAATACGAGGAGATGCTTCTTTCGTGCGTGTCCACCACCGAGTGCGGCGAGATAAATCAGCGACGCGATGTAGAAACTCGGGACGGTCAAGCGAAGGACGTCCGCCAGCCATGCAGCGTTAGTCATCGCCGCTCCCGACCGTATGACCGGTGATCGCCGGAATGACGTGTGCGAGCCCGGTCATTGCGAGGATGAACAGCAACCACAAAATGGTCGTCGTCGGCCCTGGCGCTCGGCCGACGATATTGAGGTACGCGAGTAAGGCGAACGCGCCGGTCCCGAGTAACAGACGAACGTATCCCTGTACCTGAGTTGTTAGGAGAATAAGCATCGCTGGATACCCGTTTCCGGCCGAGCGAGAATGCCGACCATTGGGTTTTTATCATGGGTTGTGGTGGTGTGGGTGTCTCGCTCGGGGGTGCGACCCCGGCGGGACAGGCGTCGGGGCTGGCTCCCCGGCGCATCGTTCATCGGGGGTTAGGCACCCTCCGTGATCCATTCGGTATTCTCATCTCCATCTCCATTGGCAAGAACGTCCTCGGCCACGCCGCGAGAACCCTCCTCGGCGTAGCGCTCCTCGAGGCGCTCGCGGCGTTCGTCGAGCTCGGCGCGGTTGGGCTGGCCGTGCGCTCCTATGAGCGACTGGACGGCCGCCCACGCCTCCTCAGGATCGTTCTGCTCGATGCCGTGCTGGAGTGAGAGCAGCGTCGAGTCGAGCGTCCCAACACCAGCCTCGCGGAGCTCGCCATACCGGTCGCGGCTCGTAGTCGCGATCTGGTACATCTCTCGGGCGACGATCCCGCCGACCGTGACTGCGCCGACGAATACCGCACTGCCGATGTCCGCGCCGACAGAGAGCGTATAGACGCCGGCGATCGCGCCGACGATCGCCATCGCGGCGACCTCGTCCTTGCCTTTCGCCCACTGCCAGGACTCGCCGTTCTTTCGGGCGGCGTAAACTGTCCGGCCGGCGCCGATCACAGCGAAGGCGAGGACCGTCCCGAGTGTTTTCAAAAACTGTGCTGTGGATTCGTCTACGTAGTTGTCGATCATCATGACGTCGGTCTGAAGGAGTGTTAGATACCGAGCGTTCGGCGAAGGCGTCCGATCCCATCTCCGTAGGCCTCGCGACGCTCGGCGGACAGCAGCGGCTCGCCGTCCATCGGGTCCTCGAGGTTCAACTCACACCCGTAGCCGGGGTAGTGCCGGCTCATGCCGTACTGGTTATCCGTCCACGAGAAGTTACAGTAGCCGTTCTCGTCCTGATACGCTGCAGGAACGCCCGACTGTGCGAAGGCGTCCTCCGGGCTCTCGTGAGGGATGTGACAGCGCTCGATGCGGACGCCCTCTTTGGGGACGCCGCGGATCGAGGCGACCGGGTTGAGCCGTCCGGGGCTGAAGTTGATCCCCTCCGAGGCGGGCGGGATGTGCGTCTCAACGAAGGTGCATCGGCGGACGTCAATCCGGCCACCAGCTCGATACTTCCACTCGCGATGTTCGGGATCGTCCGAGCCGCTCATGTTGTTTCCGACCCGGTGCATATCCAGGATGTGCGAGGAGAACGTCGGTCCGAACAGGCAGTTCTCGAGCGTGTAGCCGCCGTCCTCGTGGCCGAACCCGCAGAGCGGGTGGCGTGCGGCGTTGAAATACGAGTCCGTGATCGTCGGATGGCCCCGGACGACGTCGATCACGTAGCCCGCGCTCGTTTTCATGCAGTTGTGGCCGTCGATGTGATGGATCGACGGCGTGCCGGCCGACCACTCACGAGCGCCAAGATACATTCCCTGATTCGCCCAGCCCGCAAGCTCGATGTTGTCGATCTCGACGCCGCTGTCGTAGACGACCATCCCGCGGGCCCGGTTCGGCGAATAGACCTGTGCCTTGCGCTCGGCGTAGGTATCCTGCGGCGGGAAGGGTATGTACCCCGGCATCCGGGGGTTATCGAAGTAGTCGATCTGTGGGCCGATGAGCCGGAGCGCCGTCAGCCGGGCGTCATCGTGGACGTGGAAGACGCCAGTCGCCCCGCCGCCGGCCCAGGCGTGGGATCGGACACCCTTCTCGCGGGTGAACAGCTTCGCGCCCGGAGACCCGTCGAGGCCGCGATCACTCGCGAGGACGGTCTCACCGCGCAGGTGGTAGGTGTGTGGGGCGAGATCAAGTTCTACGTCGTCGGGCACCCAGACGACACCTTCGGTGCGACTGTCCAGGATATCGGCGAGCTCGTCACCAGTCCGAACCACTACGTCGGCGTCAGTCCGGTGGACGCGATTGGCGGGCTCGTAGCCCTCGCCTCCCCCGATCTCCGAGCGAGGCAGGAGCTCCTCGCGAATCCACTGGTCAGTATAGAGGTCAACTGGCATGGTATTAGTGAGCGTCCTCATCAGCGGCGATCTCGAGGTTGAAGAAGTAGTACCAGTAGTCGTTGCGATCGTAGGGTGCATAGCTCTCATCGACGCTGTCGGGCTTGTTCCCGCCGTGGAGCGTGACACCCTCGCGAGACTGGCTGTCCCAGCCACCCCAGTCACGCCGAGCGAGCGGGAAATTCCCGACGCGCGTCAGGAGGTACTCACCCGCGCCGGGAATCGTCATGTCCAGGTCGATCCAGTTGATGCCTTCCTCGACGGTGAGCTCGCGGACTGTGACCTCCTCGACGATGTCGGAACCGTCGAAGCGATACAGCGCCGCGGTGAACGTCCCCGACTTGCCGGCGTCGACGACGGCCCGGCCGAGGTGGGCGCCGCGTCCGGTCGAGAAGTGGATCCCCCATCGGTCGACAGTGTGATGCGGGCCGGCCGGCGAGGGACCGAGCTTCCGCGCCGGAAGCATGATCCGTCCGGCAGCTGCCTGGATCTCCTCGGCGAACTCCTCGCGGATGATCTCGCGGACCAGCTCACGGTCGACACTCCCGACTACCCCGGCCTCGATTTCCTCGAGTTCGGCACTGACGATCTCGTGAACGCGTGATTCGCTCGCGCCGGTGTCGATACTGGATAGTTGCTGTTCGATTCGTCTGTCGACCGGTTCGTTGACGTCCGCGTTGTCGTCTGTTGGGTTGTTACTCATGGGTAGGAAGATCGTTCGTAGAGATCGCTGCCCGGCCCCATCGACATGGGACTTGTTGGTGGATCATCAGGGCCGGTCGAGAGATGAGATCGTATCACACGATCAAGGAGTTCATCCGGATCTCGTCGGCGTACATCTCGCCGTCGTTACACCGCAACGCGAGCTTGCCGGGCCACGAGAAGCGATCTGTATTCTCGTCACCCTGGAGGTTCTCGAGGCGCGTGCCCGACGAGTCGTACAGGCGGGCGCGGATCTGGTCGGGATCGGCGAGGAACTCGACACGATACCACTGGGTCGAGTAACTGACGTCCGTCCCGTCGTCGTCGGCGACGGTTGTTAGTGATCCATCCTCACGTCGATCGACGCGAAACGCGCCGTCCATGAACAGTTTGACTGTGTAGTGGTTATCCCAGTCGCTCGTACTGCCGCCGAAGGCGACCCAGTATGAGTGTGCGCTGTCGGTACTGATCGGCCGAATCCAGAACTCAGCCCATGTCCCGCGCTCGTAGTAGTTCGGCAAGCCGTCGCCGGGGACCGAGTAGATTTCACGCTGGCCGTCGAAGTGGACACCGTAGGACCCGTCATATGCCGCGACACTCGTCGTATCGACGGTGCCAGTCCCGCTCGGGTCGGTGTAGTACGCGGGGATGTCGTTGTGCTCGAAGTCGTCGATGGTTCGGTGTGGCAAGTAGACGGTCGTCCCGTTGACCTGGACCTCGACGATCTCCGTCCCGCCGATTTCGATGCGGCCCTCGATCGGCGTGCCGTTGATTTCGAGTGGCACGGCTATTCCTCCGCGATAAAGGTGATCGTATCGCCGCTCTCGGTCCGTATTTCCATCGTGTTGCCGTCCCACTCGCTCGCTTCAGACACGACCCCACGGTCGCTACTCGTAAGCGTTCCACCTACATCGACACTGCTGCGAAATTCCCATCGTTCTGTGTCGAAGTTATAGCGGAGTTGCTGCTGGGTTCGTTTATTGCCGTCAATGACTGGAGTGAGAACGAACCGCTGACCGTCTGAACTCCATTCGGGTTCGATCCAGTTGTTTGAGTTAGTCGTTTTCCATTGTCCGACTACAGTATCAACGATGTTTTCGGTCGTCCCCTTGACCGTCATGCCGCCTGTGAGCGTTGGGCCGCCAGTAATTGCTTCAACCTCATGTATCGTATTGCCATTGACGTAGAAATCGCCAGTCGTACCGAAACCGCGTCGGAAGATCCATCGACCATTCTGAGGGAGCTCATCGTCATGTTCAAATCGGAGTTGATTCCCGCCGGCCGGCTCCCCTGGTTTTTCAGGGGCGATATAGGAAATCGTCCCATCAGTAGTCGCTGACAGCCAAATTCCCTCTGAATTATCCGGGTGCCCGACACCAAGATTCGGACGTCCGTCACCATCCTCTTCCGATCGGATCCATCCGCTATGCCCGCTAAACGCAGGTGGAATTACTACATGTCCGTCGTCATCGGTTTTAATACGTGGACCGATAACGCGCAGGTCTTCCCAGTCGGTGACTTCGCCGTTAGCAGTGTTGAACTCGTAGATAGGGATCTTGGCGTGGTCCTCGGGGTAATCTGCTTCAAGGCCAATTAGAATTGTGTCACTCGACCCACCGGCCCACCCGAGATAAAGCGTCTGCCCGGCTATGTTATCCGGGAGTTCGTAGTCAGTAACCGTATCCTTAAAGAGCCCTTTTCCCGCAATGAATGCCTCGCCGTGCCTGATGCGGACGGTCGTATCGTCCCATCGATCCGAATCGTACGCGAAGGCGTTCTGGGAATTTTGTGGTGCGTGCGGGGACGCATCGGAGAAGTATCGCTCGCCCTCCGGCGTGATGAACCCCTGCCCGGCCCAGAACTGATGAGCCGCTGCGTGCGCCATGCTGTAGAGTGTGCCTGGACTCGGCTCGACAGCTTCTCGTTCGGCCATTAGCTACTGCCTCCTGACGAATCGAACGTGAACTCAGCGACCATTACCAGTCCCTCCTGATCGGATTTCTCGACTGAATTGGTGAGTGCATGATTGGCGAGGTGTCCGTGGTTGGTGACCGTCCCGGCCTCGACGATTGGCCCGGCGGTCGTCGTGTTCGCTTGGTTCGTGTCGAAAAAGGCACGCATCGTGAGGACGGTGTCGTTACGGTCGTACGTGGCGATCGTCGAGCGATCGAGTTCGTCGTTGATCGTCTCATTGGTATACTCTGGAGCGACGTCACTCGTCCCGACAGCGATTGCGTCGAACGTGTCACTTAGACCCTCGCCCTGACTAACTGTTCGGGCGATCGACCGATCCATCCCGATGCAGATCAGATTCGATGTCCACGACTCTTTGAGTGGGCCTGCCTCGTCGGCGATCTGTAATTTCTTCTGTGGATCAAGTGCGTGCCAGCGGTCGGCATCCACGTCAGCGTGCCGCCGAAGCGTGTCGATATCGTAAAGCAGGTACCCGATTCGGCCGGACACAGCAGTTGCGCCCTCGCTAAGAGTGCGTGTGCGCGTAGCCACCATCAGTACATGGCCTCCGATAGGTCCCAGCCTCCTGAGGTGCTGTCGTCCCAGCGGAATGCTGGGTCGGTGTCGATGTTTCCCGTCATGGTCGCGTCGCCTAAACTGAACGTTTCGGCGAAGCGTCGGGAGACGTCGATCCGATCGCCCGGTTCACGCCCCTCCTCAAGGCTTCGAAGGCGCTCGTCTTGTCGGCGGAACTTTGCTGCGATGCGGTGCTCTGGAGACTGGATGTTTGGCATGGGTTGTGTCGAACGAAGTCGGTTATAGCGACGCGACGTTCTGGAACGTCAGGTCGGTCCGCAGGTTGATCCCGTCGAACGTGTCGGAGCGCTCGATCAGCATATAATCGCCGACGGCGTCGACGTGCGGATACTCGAACCCGACGATCTCTCCGGGTTGGAGCTGATGAGCGCGAAACGACCGCGCCTCGGTTTCGAGCGTCTGGGGCATCGTGCTCTTCTCGCGGAGCTTTGCACTTAGATGGTCCTCGACCGCTCGAAACGAGGAGAGCGAATCTTTTTTATCTCGGTGTTCGCGGAGCCGGTATTGCTCGACGGAATCACGGTTCTGATCCCGGCTGAACAACGGGAACGGGTAGTAGGTCTTGATGGCCGGGTCACCACTCGCCGTAATTCCGATATCGTGGCCCTCGTCACCAGCCGATTCGATGATGAGCCACGGATCAGGCGGGAGGGCGGCGTCTGATCGCAGACGGAACCGATCGCGGAACGACTCGTCGCCCAAGAACTCGAACGACGACCGATCCGACACGATGTCCGCTGAGTCATCGTCAGGGCGACGCGGCCCCGTATCGTCGGCGTTCCCGCGCTGGATGCGCACGCGGAGATCCTCCTCGCTGACGGGGCGTGTCCACACCGCGACTCGATCCAATCGTGACTTTTCGGGATCAAGGCGATAGTGGATCCGATCGAACTCAGTCACCCGTTGATACGAGACGACGTCACTGGCGTCCACAGCCGTCACTTCGTCCTCACTGATGTCGGAGCCGCCGTCAACGCGGACGTCGTTGTAGAGGTCGTCATCGGAGGGGTCCACATCGAGTAAGTAGAAGTCATCAGGTGTGTTCGCCTGCCCCCGCTGCATCCAGAACCGTCGGTCGGCACTACCGAGTGGTCGAAACGTGACTGTCGTGCCGGACGATCCCAGCAGCGCCGCCCCTCGCTGTGCGAGCTCGGTCAGCGCTTCGAGTAGGGAGAGGCCGTCGATCTCGATGTCGGTCCGGTGGGTGACGGGCTCGACGCCAGCGGTCGTGAGTTCGGGACACTTCGCGTCGACCAGCTGCTCAACGATCCCAGGGTCATCCGAGTCGCCCGTAGCGACCGGTTCATCGCGGAACTCACCGTAGAATCGGCGATTGTCGAGCACCTCAAACACGAAGTCGTGCGCACCGAAGGCCATGTTGACCCGGTGGGCACCGAGTTCTTCGTATTCGGGTTGTTGGGCCCAGCCCGTCCACCGCCGATCCGCGAAGGCGTCGTGTGGACCGCCATACAGCGTCTCGCCGTATCGCGTCTCGCCGTACAGCGCCTCGTCTGTCTCTGTCTCGATGCCGGAGATGTCCTGATCGGTCGTGTGCTCGACGAGGAACTCAATCCGAGACCCGGATCGGACCGTCCCGGTGTACTTCCCGTTCGGCGACAGGATCTCGAAGGTGGCGCTGTCTTTCCAGCCTGCCACCCGCCGTGTGATTTCGACGGGTGCGATACCGCCGCGGTACATGAGGTCATTCGTCTCCTCGTCGCCGGAGACATCAAACACCTCGTCGGCACTGCCCGACTCGTTGCCAGGGTGGAACACCTGTAGCTCGGCGTCCGTGATCGTGAGAACCATGTGTAGACTCTACCAGGCAACAACCTCGTCCCAGCGCATGGCAGTCGAATCGGCCGCATGCAAAAGGAACATGTGGTCGGTATCGCCAATCCAGTCTTGATCCGCGGCAGCGGGTTCATAGACCCCCCGAGAAGCACCATCGAACAGTAACTGGATCATTCCATCAGAATCGCGGATTAGGCTCACTGTGTGGGGCTCGGTATCTTTCGGCCACGACGATTCAATCACGTCTGTTGCGGCCCCATCGAGAATCTCCGTCACGCGGAGAGAGGCTGTCGAGGCGCTCTCATCGTGATGCGTTAGCTGGATTCGGTACTCGTACTGATCGCGGTCGATTACAAGCGGAGCGAATATAATCGGCTGATCCGTTATCGAATCAGTCGCCTGAAACGAGGCTTGCCAGCGGCCAGTGCGCAACGCACAGGGTGCGGTCACGACCGTGTTGCCACCGTCGGTGTCGGTGACGAGCGCTTCGTCCTGCACTGATGGAGCGCCGAGTTCGACTGTCCACTCGGGGCGGAGCAGACCGGCTTGGACCCCTCCAACAGTCGGAATTCGATTCGCTTCGAATTGCCCGTCGCCGAAGTCGTCGAAGAAGGCATACGCCGTAATCCCATCGTCGTCGAAATCCACTGTATTGGGGACGATCGACGAACCAACGCTCGCATGCGAGATCCCGAGTCGGCCCTGATCTCGACCTTCGTCCTCGAAGACCGAGTGGATGATCGCCCACGTCTCGCCGAACGGGACCAGGCACGGACCTTCGAAACCGGTCCATCGCGTCCCCTCCGTCGAGATGATTGGGCCGTCGGCCTTCTCCCACTTCTGATCAATCTGATCGGCGTGGGCGATCCCTACCCGACCCACGTTGAAATCATCTGAGCGATAGCACGTCCACCAGCGGCCGTTCCACCGGATCGGTGACTGGATCGACGTGATCTCATCCTCCCACGCCTGATCGACTTCGAGGATTGGGTTACTGTCAATCTCCGTCCAGTTGAGAAGGTCATCAGATCTGAGGACGCCGACTTTGATCTCTCGATTCGTTTCATTCGATACGCCGACGTTACAGAACGCGTACCACGTCCCGTCGACCTTGTGAAGTCCTCGGACGTAGACCCTATCGGCGTCAGCGTGCGTCCAACTGCCGAAATCAGCGACAGTGATGACGGGGTCATCTGTCCACTCCCACGAACCCCGTTCGAGATCGTCGCTGAATCCGACACCTCCCGCTCGAATGCCAGGGATCGTCTCATCATCGGCGACGATCCCGGTCGTGACGACTGCCCACTGATCTCGGTCGTCATCCCACACGAGTGCCTCAGCCAGCACACGGGACCCGTGCCAGTCGGCAACATTGTAGCCGACAATCGGATTCGCAGGCGAATCTGTCCACGATAAAAGGTCACGGGAGAACGCAAGCGATCCCGTCTGATTCGCCAACTGCGGATCGGCGTCCTGCTCGTGCGGCCGTGGTTTGCTCTGATAGAGTAACGCATACAGCCCCTCGCCGAACCGATACAGCGAGCGCGGGTTCGTCCGACTCCCAAATCGTTCGTCGAGACGTCTGCCTGGGAAGAGCGCATCCTCTCGGATCGTCCATGCGTCAGGGTTGAGCGGCGGATCGCGGGTTAGACTGTCGTTCTGACTCCACTTGGCAGTCTCACCACGTTCGCGTCCGGTCGGAGTGCGTGTGGAAAGTTGATGGGGCTCCGATTGGGCGGGTTTCGAGTGGCCGAACAGCCGCCGATCGATCACATCACCAGCAGTGAGTGTGCCGGACTCAGAGGAAACCCACACCCACGCCAGCGGCGTCCCCTCGACCTGTGGGGGTGCTGGGCGCTCGACCCCAGCCCGTTGTGAATCCGATGGTCGGGGATTTTCTTCGGCTCCCTCTTCCACGTCAATCCCACTCTCTGTTCCGTGGACGACGTCCCAGCGGGCCGTTCCGGGGCTCGGACTGGTCCCGAGACCAACAGACGTTTCCTTGATGTCAACCGGCGACCCGGCGACGAAGTACCTGCCCGGATCGACGATCAGTGTGTCAGACACACCAAATTGCCCGGAACCGAGCGTGACCTGACATCCCTCGTCGACGTGGTAGCCATGATACCGATCCGATCGCGCGTTCGTATCGAGCGCCTGGATCCCATCACGATCACCGACACGATAGTCCTCACCGCTCATCTGACTACCACCTCCCCCCTCCTGTGAGCGACCGAAGAGGTAGCCGACTGCACCAGCCGCAGCGCCCAGAACGCCGAAAAACGAGCGCCGAGTGGTCGCGAGCGGGCTACTCTCCGATTCGTCCATGACCTACATGTGTGTAACATGGTATTAGATACCTCCGCTTCCGAGTTCTTTTTCGAGCCGTTCCATCACCGAATTACCGGCTTGATCGGGGTCTTCCGAGCGAACCTCGATGTCGATGTCGTAGGTGTTGTTTTCCGATCTGCCTGATCCCGAGCTGTTGGCCACCTTTGCCAGCCCCTCGAGGCGACTCACCTCGGCCGTCGTCAGGACCTGCTCGCCGCGGTCGACGACCGCCGGACCCGTCCGCTCGATCCGGCCGCCGGTGTTGAGTCGGGGCAGGCTGAGTGAGCCACCGCCGATCGTCTTGCCGGCGACGGTCGCACTCGGGAGCGACACCGAGCTGGGGACGGCGCTGTTGAACGCCGATTTCAGCGCGCTGGCCGCGGCCGATCCGGCGTCGCGGAACGCCGAGCCAAGCGCGCCGGCGATGTCCCATCGTCCGATCCAGTCGAGCAGGCCGTTCAGGAGGTCTTTGGCGCTGTCAACGGCATTTTGGAAGCCGTTTTCCATCGCCGTGCGGAACTCCTCGATCTGTGAGACGGCACTTGATCGGAGGTCCTCGAACAGCCCGATGACGTCGGCAACGAAGCCCTGAATGAGGCCGAGCACCGCGTCGATCGCGTTCTGGAAGGCGTTCTCGATTGCGGTGAGCATATCGGGAACGATCGAACTGCCGACCAGCCGCTGATAGAGGTCCTCGAAGAACCCGATTATCTCGCTGACAAGAGTGTCGACATAGCCGATCAGGACGTCGACCCATCCCGAGATGAGCCCCTCGATCCGATCGGTCGTCCGAGTGACGAACGCGAGGATCGTCTCCCACGCGCCCTCCCAGTCGCCGCGGATGAGCTGCAGGCCGACCGTGATGACCGTCGCGATCATGTCGATGGCCTGCTCGATGACGGTGACGATCGTCTCGAAGATCATCAGGACGGTCGCCATGATGTCGGCGCCCCAGGTGTCCCAGAACTGGCGGACGGCGTTGAGCGTCGTCTGGATGACTGTCTGAATCGCCCCAAGCGCGGCTGTGATCGTCGCCCGAAGCGGCGGCCAGATCGCCTCGGCCACCGTGCGGATCGCCGGCCAGACCGTGTTCCACACGGCTTGGATCGCGGTGAGCGTCGTTTGAATCGCCGTTTGGATCGCACCGATCGATGTCTCGACTGCAGTCCGAATCGGCGGCCAGACTGCGTTGATCGTCGCTCGGAGTTCCGGCCAGATCCGGTTCCACACACCGCGGATCGCAGTGAGCGCTGCCTGGATGGCGGTCTGAATCGCTCCTACGACCGTCTCGATCGCCGTTCGGATCGCGGTCCACGTCGTCCGTGCATCCGAGAGGATCCGCTGGCCGTGCTGGTTCCAGGCATCCCGGATCCGCTGCACGTAGGGCTGGATGAACGACCAGATCGCCGAGACAGCCGTGACGATCGCAGATCGGACCCGGTTGAAGATATCCCGGCTTCGCTGAATCAGCGGCTGCAGGTACGTCGTCCATAGTCGCCGAATCGTGTTCAGCCCGGTGTTGATGACCGTCTGAACCGATTGCATCCCGGTCCGGATGATCGGCCCGATCGTGTTCCAGACCGTCCTGACGACGCCGGCGAACGTCTGCCAGACGTTCCAGGCCGTCCGGATGGCCGCCATTCCGGTTCGGATCGCCGTCCGGATCGCTCCGAGAGCGGTTTCGACCACGGACCGGATCTGCGGCCATACTGTCTGGATAACGGCCTGCAGCGTCGGCCAGACAGCGTTCCACACTGATCGGACGGTGCTGAGTCCGTTCGTGACGGCCGTTCGGATCGCACCAAGCGCCGTCTCGACGGCCGTGCGGACCTGCCCGAAGATCTGCCGTGCGCGGGCGACGAGTGGCTGGAGGTAGGTCGTCCACGCGGTCTGCAGCGCCGCGAGAACAGCCGTGACCACAGTTCGAACGCCGTCCATCGCCGTCTGTACGGCGGGCTGGAGGCGAGCCCAGATCTGTCGTGCGCGGGCGATGGCGTCGGCGGTCGCCTGCGCCAGCCACTGAATCGTCGCGACCAGGACGTCCGCGATCAGCGTCGCGACCCGCGAGACGATAGGTTCGACCCGCGCCGCGAATGCAGAAAAGACGTTCCGGAGCGTGTCGATATAGCCGGGCCCCTCGCTGCCGAGCCACGACAGCAGGGGCTGGAGGGCAGCACGAACGGCCGCGACGACCCGCATCGTCTGGTCACGGATCCCGCCGAAGTTCGTCGTCCACGCGGCGGCGAGGGCAACCGCGGCGGCGATCACCGCGCCAATCGCGATCGTCACCGGATTGAGGGCGGCAATGACCGTCCCGATCAGGCTGGCCGTCGTCGCGATCGGGGTCGCCAGCGCACCCAGCACGGTCGCGAGCGTCCCGAAGCCCGCCATCACGGGTCCGAGGATGGCCGACAGCCCGCCCATCATCGAGACGAGCGAGCCACCGGCGACGATCAGTCCGCCGAACAGCCCCGTAATGAGCGTGATCGCGCCGGCCAGCCCGCCCGTCGATTCGTTGAAGGCCGCGAACCGCGAGAGCAGCGTGTTGACCATCTGGGCGAGGGTCGTCAGCGCCGGGAGGAGCTGCTGGCCCGTCGAGATGGCGAGGTTCCGGAGGTTGTTCTTCGTGATCTGCACCGTGGATTTGAACGTCGACATCGCCGTCTCGAACTCGGCGGCGAGCGAGCCGCCCTCCTCGAACTGCTGTTTCGACGTCTCGAGGGCGCGGTTCGTACTGTCGAGATTGTTCGAGAGGCCCGCAAGCGCCTGCCGGGAGGTCGTCGACAGGACGGCTCGGAGGTCGTCGGCGGCCTGCCCACCCTCGCCCATCTTCTGGGCCATCATCTGGATGACCGCCGTCGGGTCCTCCTTGCGCATCGTCTTGAACTCGCCGGCGGTCATCCCGAGCGCCTGCGCGATGTTGTTGACCTTCTTGGGATCCATCAGCTCCTGGGCCATCCGGCGGAGCTGGGTCCCGGCCACGCGCGCAGAGGGCGAGACCTCGTTCATCGAGGCGTTCAGCGCGAGGATGTCCGACGAGGACATCCCCATGTTCGTCAGCGCACCCGCCGAGCGGGTCGCGGCGTCGGTGATCTCGCTCGACGAGGTCGCCATCGTGTTCGATAGCGCATTCGTCGCGTCGCCGATCGCCCGGGCGTTCTCGATGGGCTCGTTCATCAGCGTGGTCATCCGGGCGAACGAGTCGGCCGCCTGCTCGGCCGTGAGGTCCGTTGCCGTCGCCATCTCGCCGACAACCTGCGTGAAGTTCTGGATGTTGTCCGTGCCTGTGATTCCGAGACGCCCCGCCTGCTCGGCGATCCCGGCGAGTTCGGATTGGGCGAGAGGCATCCGCGAACTCATCTCTTGAATCGCGGTGCCCATCTCCCGGGCGGTCTGTGGATCGGTGACCTTCTCGAGCTCCACCATTTGCTGCTCGAAGTCGGCAGCGGCGGACGTTGCGGCGGCCAGTCCGCCAGCGCTCACCGCCGCGAGCGCCCCGCCGGCGAGCCCGACCTTTGTCTTGAAGTCGGACACGGCGCTGCCAGCGCCGGCCATCTTGGACGTGAACGCCGAGACGCCATCGGCCTCGACGCGACCGGTTAGAACGTACTCTCCTGCGGACATGATGAGTTACTTATTTGAGGATTCGAAGTGTTTTGATCAGCGTACGAACGATGAGTGAAAATCCGAGTGTCGAGTGGATCCACGACCAACTACGGGCGAACGGCTGGGACGACGAGGCGATCGAGCAGGGCAAAGCATTTCGAAACGCGAACATCGTCGGCGGGATCGGCGGCCTCCTCTGTATCTTCGTGATCGGCATCCCGATCGGCCTGCCGCTGGTCGCTTACGGACTCTATCGACGGCGGCAGTTCTCCGACGTCGGCGAGGAGTATCTCGATGCCCGGAAGGAACTCGAACGCGAGCTCAAGCGCCGGAAAAAGAGCGGTGAGCCCCGCTTTGAGGACGTCGGCGACGGCTGGTTCGAGGATCGTCTGCCGCAGTAACAGTAGTTCGCTATCCTCCTGACTCCCAGTAGTCGATATTCACTGGGCCGTGATTCGGACAGCGGACTGGAAAGTCATCTTCCAGTTTGTTCCCACAGCGAGGGCAGTACGCGATCTCGTCGCTCGTCTCGTCGAAAATGTCGTCAGCTATGGCACTCATGTGTAGTTACCTGGCGTTCGGTGCGGTCGAAGGTGGTCCCGTCGCATCCTGTTGGTAGGCGCTCGCGGTTTCACCGCTGGTTTTCGAGCGCTTCTGTTTGCGCCGCTGGCGCTCGCGTCGTTTCTCGGAGCGCCTGTGCCCTTCCTGGAGCTGCTCGATCTCGGGCATGAGCAAGCGATAGATCCCATCGTAGGTGTAGCCCTTCTCGTGGAGGAAGTCGACCAAGTCGGCCTCCTCGAACTCGTCGAGCGTCGCCGTCGCTTCTTCTTCTGCCGATCCCGCTTCAGGCGCCATCGCCCGCGGCTCGGGGATCTCGTAGCCCTCATACAAATCCTCAGTGTCGTCCGTCAGGTCGTCGGCCTCGCGTTCGGATGCGAGTAAGCCCGATGCGGAGACGATCGCGTACTCGAGGAGATCGGGGACGCCCGCAGCCATCTGCCGGACGTCCGCCGGGCCGATCGTCTCGAAGCCCGCGATCGAGCGCCGAAAGAGAGCGGCGAGCATCCGTGGTGTCCGCTCGCGATTATCGTAAAACCGAATCGAATCGCCGTACTGAAGCGGGCGGACGTAGAGCTCGCCGAGTCCCGTGATCGGTGCGCGACGCTCGATGACGTGGCCCTGTGCATCGCGGGCAGCGCGACCCTCGACGGTAATGCGCTCGTCAGGGCTTAGTTTCCCATCTCGGGGACGATCTGATTGAAGAACTCGTCGTAGTAGCCCGCCGGCGACTTGCGATAGTCCTCGACGGTGAGGTCGAAATCCGGCGAGACGTACTTCTCGTTCAGGAGCTCGACGATCGCCTCAACGCCGAAGTCAGTCGAGTCAGGATCGTCGGGTGCTTCCTCGAGGTACTCCTCGAAGTCGCCCTGGGTGACGAGGTAGGCCGCGGCCTCGCGTTCCTTGCCGCGTACCTTCGGGAAGACCTTGACCGGGTGATCGGGGACGCGAACGGCCCGCGGGTCGATGTCGGACTCGAAGTCCTGCGGGGCGCGCTCGTAGTCGCCTGTGGTCGTGGACTGTCGAACCGGCTCGGCGCTGGTTTCGTGCGAGGGTTCGTCGCGCTGGTCTGGATCATCGTGCTGGTCAGTCATGGATTCGCTGTTGCTACTCATGGATTAGATCATGCGCCGCTGCCGGCCGTGCTGATCTCGAGGGCACGGCCGCCGTCTTCGCCCTTCTGCGGGAGGATCGTGAACTCGTTCTCGGTGTTGTTCTCCGTCGCGCTCGACTCGAGGTCGGTCTCGGAGACGACCGCGTTGATGAGATCGAGGTACTCGTCATCCGCTCGATTGAAGATGATCCGCGTGTCCTCTCCCGTCCCGGCGGCCTGTTCGTGCTGCATGGCCTGCGTGACGGTCTCGCCGCTTGCGGTAACGGTGGCCTCCGGTTCGAACATCGCGTGATGCTGGACCTGCTCGCGCCCGCCCGACGGAGTCCGCTCAACGTTGTTGCCGAATTCGAACTCGACGGATTGGACGCCGCCGACGTTCTCGAAGGTCTGGCCGACGGGCCGTTCGAGGCTCATGTTGTTCGGATGGTAGAACGGGAGCTCGCCCTCGGCGGTCGTCGGATCCTCAGCGTGCGAGCCCGCACCGAGCGCCGGGATACCGGGATCGCCGTAGGTGGAGCCGTACTCGTCGGAGCCCCACATGACGGCCAGCCACTCGCCCTCCTCGGGCGTCTCGGCCGATCCGTCGTTGATGGCGATCACGATGTTGCCGGCGTAGTCATGTCCGGCGTCGCCGTCGATCACGTCGCCGTCCGCGTCCGCGATCTCGATCGCATCAAGATCGGTGAACGTCGCCGTCGTCGAGACGGGCGTCGTCGCATCAGCGCCGTCGAGCGTGAGGGTTTCCGAGGTCTCAGCGCCCTCATCCTCGATCGTGACCTCTAGGCCCGTGTCGCCAGCATCGGTGCTGTGGATGACGAGCTCGGTCTCGGCATTGGGTTGGTCGATCTGATAGGGCCGGGCGTGCTCAGCGGGACAAGTGAGCTCGACCATCCACGTCGACTCGCCACGTTCGCAGGTGAGCGTTCCCTCACCGACGTCGACGCCCTTCATGACCGAGTAGGTCCGCGAGGCCTTTCCGGTCGACTCGCTGCCGTCGCTCGCGCTGTCGGGGTTGTACCGGGCGTCGACTGTCGATCCCGGTTGGGCCTTCGGCGTACTCGTATCGTTATCGACGAGGCCGTACGTGGTCCGAGCGACGAACGTCAGGCTCGAGGGCAGGATGTTCGCGATGCGCTGCATCCCGTAGGCTGCCATCTCTTGGGGATCGCCGTTGCCGTCGACGAACCAGCGATTGAGTGCGTACTCGATCTCCAGTTCTGGCGATTCGAGTAGCGGCGTGCGCCGGTAATCGACGTCCCCGAGGCCGGCGTCCTCGCTGTACTCGACCGGCATCGAGGGATTAAGTGTTTCAACGCGAGGGGAGACGAGCTGCCAATCGGGATCGGCAGGACTCTCTCCTTGCGTGGGCTCTGCGACGTATTCGAGGCGGGAAGGTCTGATCCCGCCGCTGGATAGGATTGTCATTCGTTGTCACTTCCGAAATCTTGTTTGCTGACGACGCGGGCGGCTTGCTCCTCGATCGACTCTGACTCGTCTTCTACCTCGCCCGAGTCGACCGGCTCGATCGATGGGTACTTCTCGACGAGCGCCTCGCCGACCTTCTCGCGGACGGTCGAGACCGTGCCGTCGTCCTCGTCGAACCGGACCGTGTAGTCGGCCGGCATACACTCCGCGTCGTGGAGCGTGGTCGTGCCGCTGCTCGCGGCGGTGTTCCTGATCTTCATGATATCGGTGACGTGTTAGCGTTCCGGCGGATCGTCGTGGATCGTGTACGTGACCTCACAACGGCCGATCCACTCGACGGTGGGCCGGTCGGTGTCGGGCGTCACCCGAGGACGGGAGCAGGCGACGTCCGTCACGAGCAGCTCGCCGGTCGCCGAGTCCATGATCCCCTGGGCGTTGTCGTGTATGATCTCGCGAACCTCGAGGCCGATCCGCTTGGCGAGTAACTGGGGGTGCTCGGGGAGATCGTCCTGTGCGCCAGTGAAGACGTTGCAGTCGATCCGCCCGCGAGAGGTCTGGATCGGGCCCGCGCCCGTAGCTTTGATCGCCGAATACCCATCGCCACCGGTCGGCATCTCCGAGACGTCCCGGAGGGCGATCTGAGGGTCTGGGCCGTTCTCGTCGTACGTTCCCAGCGTCACGTTGAGGTGTTTCCCGTTACCCTCCGAGACCGTGGGATCGTAGCCCGCGGCGTTCGCGGAATTCCACTCCGAACGGAGCAGGTCGCCCAGTGCGACGCGGACGCTACCCTCTCGGAGGTCGGTCTGCTCGGTGCTCATGTTAGGAGGTCACAGTCGAGCAGGAGGACACCGTTGTGTTCGTCCATCACGCGCAGGACGCGATAGCGGTCCCCCGAGTCCTCGTCGACGATCTCGGTTGCCTTGCGATCAGTGGCGTTCCCGTTCGTGAACGCGCCTTTGCCGTCGGGGTGATCGGTCGGGTCGACAGTTACGGTCGCGTCGCCCGTTATCTCCCGGCCGCCGGAGCTTCGGATGATGTTCGGGGCCGTCCCGACCTCGACGCGGATCGTCAGGGAGACGCCGTCGTCCTCAATCCAGCCGTCGTCGCCGCCACCCGAGTCGTCGTACCAGTCGCCTGAGCCGTCGTCGGCAGGCGCGTGGTTGTAGACCGTTCCGGGCCAGCCCGCCTGCTGATGCAGGTTGCGAACGGGGCTCTGGATGGCGTCGAATGGTCCCGATGGCATGGCGGTTAGAGTTCCTCGATTGTCCAGCCCGCTTTGAGAGTTCCAAGGTCGACCGGCGCGCGTTCCGTCGTTTCCTTGTGCCAGCGCAAGGCTGAGAGGCGCATGAATTCGTCTATCCCCGAGGCTTGAACGGCTATCTGTGCAAGCTGCGCCCGCGTCGCGTCCATTCCCGGGCGGAAATGAGGCGTCCCGGGCTGGTTCTTCGCCCCGAACTCCTGATCGTCGACGTAGTCGACAGTATTGCCGATCCGGTAGCCGTCCGTGTCGGGCGTGTGGTAGTCAATCATGTCCTCGAGGCCGTCCAGGAAGGCGGCCGTCCCAAGCAGTTGCATCCCAGCCATGTCAGTAGACCTCGAACGATGCAGTGGGTTTTTCAAGTGTTGCTAGCACCCCAGTGGGATCGAGCTGCTTCGCCCGACGCCAGAACGAGAGGGCGTTATCGTTGTCGAACGATATCTGAGCCGAGCCCTGCGTGATACTCGAGAGGTTTCCGTCGCCGTCGTCTTTCGCGTAGGCGGCGGCGATGAGTGCGCCGACGAGTTCCAGTCGATCGGCCGTAACGTTCGTCGAGGCAGCCGGCCGCAGGTCGTCGTTGACGATGGCCTCGGCCAGTCTGATCTCGATGCCATAGCTGTCGTCAGCGTCGCCATCGAGAATGTCGCGGACGTCCTCTGAGTTGACGGTGATCGGGTCGGCCATGAGTTACTCCTCGTCGTCGCTCTCCTCGTCTTCGTCGTCGCTTTCCTCGTCTTCGTCCTCGTCGTCGGGAACGTACGCAGTGCCGTAGGGCATGGAGATTACTCCTCCAGTGCGTCGATAATCGAACCTTTGCTTCGAAGGTCGATCTCGTCGGCGACCCTTCGCTCTTCGGCGAGTTCTTTGAGTTCGTCGTGAGTCAGCTCCTCGAGATCGCGATCGTCGCCTTCGCCGGCGTCCTCATCGCCGTTGTCGGGCTCGGACTCGACCGGACTCATGAGGTCGCTGTAGGCCCGGCGCTCGGCGTCGGTCGGCTCGAACGTCTCGCCCTGCTCAACGGGATCGTCCCGGCCGAGGGGCTTGCTGGCCGTCCACCGAAATTGATCAGCCACGGTGATCACCCGAGCAGGCCGGTTGCGTGGACGACGCCGGACTGCCTCTCCCCGCCGTCCTCGCCCATGTCGGACTTGATCCGGGGAGCGAACCCGCCGAAGGCCTTGACCTTCGTGACGAACGGGGTGTTCTCCCACTCGGCGGTGTCGACCGGGCCACCCTCGATCATCTTCCCGTCGATGACCTCCGAGGAGACGTCGACGAGGAACATCTCGCCGTCGGGGATCTTGTCCGAGACGACGATGCGCTCGATCGCGCTCATGTTGTTGATCTGCTGGGCCAGCCGCATGTTGTCGAAGTCCGGCGAGGGAGCCATCAGGACATCCTCGACACCGCCGGACATGTAGATCGTATACGGCCCGTAGTAGTTGTCCGCCTTCGCCCTTGAGATCATCTCCCGAACGTCTGGATCGACAGCGCTCGAGTCAGTCGACCAGTTCGAGCCGGGGTAGGTGTTCCGATCGGGATGGGTGCGAAGCCCGTAGATGTGGGCCTCGCGTCCGTCGGCGTCGACGATCGTCTGGCCCCAGCCTTCGACCGCGAACTCTTCCATCTTCTCGAGGACCGACCGGATCGACTTCGGGGCGTCGGTTCCGCGGACGTCGTGCTGGTCGCCCTCGCGGCGGTTGAAGCGGATGTCCTGGTGGATGATCGGGACGGGCGCGTACTTGGTCGCGTACTCGCTCGCCTGTTCATCGCCGAGGGACTCGGGGGCCATGTCGACCGCTGCCTCGCCGAAGGCGTTGGTCTCCTGCCACGAGGTGATAGTCGTCCCGATCCCGACCGTGTCGATCAGGCCGCGACCCTGCCAGTCGGCGACGATGTTGAGTCGCTCCTGAGCGACTGTGACCATCAGATCGTCGAGATCGTACCACGTATCCTCGGGAAGTGCCGAGGCCTGGGCCCGATACTGCTGGCGGGCGCGCTGGCCGGCGAGGACCGGCTCGGCGGCCGACTGCGCGCCGAAGTTCTGTCCGCCCGTCACCTGTGCGCCGCCGCTCATGCCGTTCCCGTTCATGCCTGCGCTCATGCGCTAATCACCTCGTGACGGACGGCCTCGGCACCGCCCGAGTTATCCGTCGATTCGTTCGCGTACGCGACGATCGCCGCGTCCTCCGTCCCGTCTCCAGCTGCGGCCTGAAGCGTGCCGTCGCCGGCGCTGACCAGCGGGTCGCCGTCCGTGACACTCTCGCCAGCCGCGAGGCGAGCTCCAGGGACCTTCGTTCCTGGCGAGGGGAACGCGTACTTGACCCGCTCGCCCTCATCGTTGTCGGCATCGTACGTCGCCGTGTGGTCGACCGTCTGGCCGAGCGATCGGAACGGGATAGCGAAGGCCGTGAAGCCAGGACCGCCCGCGGTCGAGTGGGGCTGGACCCGTCCGTCAGCAGCGTACTCAACGAGATGGCCCATCTCGACGTCCGCCGCTGCTTCGCGTTCGTGCGTCTGGTACTCGCCGGGCCCGGCGATAACGTTCGATCCCATTGTTAGTCAGCCTCCTCGAGGTAGCGGTCGCCAACGCCGATCGGGATGTCCGACCCGTCGTTGCTGTTCGACTGGGAGGACGCGCCGCCGGAGCGTCCGGCGTAGACGCCGCCGTTCGGGACGACGACCTCGGCATGGGCTTCGAGCTGCTCGGTGCCCCAGTCCTCGTAGTCCTCGGGGTCCTTGCCAGTGTGGGCGACGAGATCCTGGATGAGGTCCTCGCGCTTGTCTTCGGTCGCCTTTTGCGAGACGATCGTCTCGACGTCGTCCTCCGTGACCATCTCCTCGCGGAGGCTCTGCAGCTCCTCGAGGACGGCGTCGTCCGTGTCCGCGCCGTTGTCGTTGTTCGTCGGCGATCCACCGTCGTTGTTCGAGTTCGACGTGTCGAGACTTGCTTCGAGAGAGGCGAGGTCGTCCTCGTCCCACTCCTCGAGCGTCTCGGCGTCGAACGCGCTCTGTTCTGCGAGTTCTCTGATTCTGTCGTTCATGGTGTCCTCCGTATCGTTCGGATCCGATCCGCCGCCGTCGTGTGCGTCGCAGGTACCGCCACATCCGTCGCATGCCCCACCGAAATCGATCCCCAGATTCTGGAGGCGCTGGGCGCCCCACTGGAGAATCGACGTCGGCGCACCCGACTGTGTGTTCATGGCTGCCCCGGCCGCATCGTCGCGACCAGCGCCGCAGCCGTCCTCGATCGAACACTCGCCCGTCGAGTTCGGAAGGAGTGCGAGGTGATCGGGCTGGACCCCGACCTGGACGGCGTCGAACTCGGTGCCGTTGTGCTCTCCGTCCGCCTCGAAGCGCTGGTACCAGTAGCCGACCGAGACCTCGACCGTCTCATCGTCGAGCAGCATCTCGGCGGGATCGTCCCGATCGAGATCCTCGGCGACAGTCGCCGAGCGCTCCCGGTCGATCCACACCTCGCCTTCGAGGGCACGGCTCGCCGAGGACGCTTCGACGTCGAATAGCGTCGCAACGGCGTGACTCTCGAACTGCGCAGGACTCGAGGCCGGGACGAAGTCACCCGACTGGTTGGTCGGGTGGGTGATTGTCGATGGCTTCGCGTTCCACGCCAGTTGCGTCGCCTCGATCTCCTCGAGGGGAAGGAACTCCCCCTTCAGGACCATCTCCTGAACGAGAGTCACTGGTGCGACGACGTGTTCGCGACCTCGGAGGTCCTCAGTTCGGACCTCGTCAGCCTGGGCTGCGAGCGTGGCGCTCTGCGTCGCGTATTTGCTTTGCATATCTGTACGGAAACTGAAGCTCTGACCGCGATCGCGTCTACTGCGCGATTCGCCGGGGCAACCTCAGTACACGGCTCCGGCGGGCCGTGCCATCATCGGTGATCGTGTTATCCCGCGACGTCTCGGAGATCCGTCATCGGGAGGTCCACTGCAGCCGCCCGATCGCAGTGCCAACACCGAGGCCGTTCTTCAGCGAGTGGGATCCCACACTCGTCGCAGGCCAACGCCACTCGCTTGTCCTGCAGCCGGGCGCTGTTCGTCGATCCCTGCAGCGTCTCTTCTGCCAGGACCCAGGCGCACCGGCACTGCGGATGTACAGGAATGACTCCTCGCGCCTCCTGTAGCGAGAAGACACGGCCCTCAAGCCCAAGACAGATATCACAGACGCGGTTGTCGCCGGCAGTGGAGATCTCCGCTTTCGCCGAGACAGCTGCATCCTCGCCGAGAATCCGCTCGTACTCAGTCAGCGAGGACTCTGAGTGGGCCCGGATCACCTCCGTCCGGGCCATGACCGTCGCCCGCGTCTTGCCGACCTTCTCGACGCGGTCGTTGATGTTCCGGGCGATCTTGCGGGGCCCCTGCCCCTGGGCGAGTCCTTCAGTCAGCTCGCGGCGGATTTCCTGGCCCGCCGCCTGTGTGATCCCCTCGAGTTCCTCAAACGCCCGCTCGTACATGAGCGAGAGCTTGTCCTCGTGGATCGGGATCCGAAGTGTCTGCGCGGCGTTATCCTCCGGAATGGTCGCGCCGTAATCACGGAGTTGCTTGTCAGCGTGATCGATCCCACGACGGTAGCCGGTTCGTACGTACCGATCGCCGTTGTATTTCTCGAGGATCTCGCCCTCGAAGGCCTCGTCGAGCCAGTCGTCGAACGCCGCCGCCGCGTCAGCGTTGCTCGGGAAATCGAACTGGCCGGTGCCCGGGGTAAGGTCATCGTTCGTGTCGACCTGGACGCCGAACTCATCGGTATCGTCGCCCGCTTCGAGGTTGCTGATGTCCGGGCCCCCGAGTCCGAGAGCGTCGTTGTCGACGATTCCCCGGTTGACGTGATACTTGATCGCGTCGAACCGGCCACGGAGATGCTGGGCGAACCGCTTGCGTGGTGTCTTTGTCCTCGTTGGATCAGTCCGACGCTGCTCTTCGCGAGCACCGAATCGAGGTTGGCAGGCGGCGTGGTCGCAGTCCTGCCCGTGGCCAGCGTGAACGCTCATCGGTTAGTCGTCGGCCTCCGTCCCACCATCAGCAACCGTGGGCGTCCGCCCCATCTGCTGATCGAACTGCTCTTGGACCTGCTCGTCCTCTTCGTCGATCTCCTCGTCGACGTCCTCCGCCTCTTCGGGCGGTGTCGCGTCCTCGGGTTCCTCGACCGGCGAGAACTCCCGCAGCGCTTCGAGCGAGTGTAGCAGTTCGACGTCGCCCATTGGGGCGATGTTCTTGATTGCTGTCGAGAGTTCTTTCTTGAGGGTGGCCTCCTCGAGCTCGGTGAGCTGGAACAAGTTGGGCCACTCCGCCGAGTACGACCCGGCACGCGGTGGGCGGACGATCCCGAAGCGGAGCACCCGGTCGAAAAAGGCCCGCAGCATCACCGGCTCGTTGAACGACTCCTGACGGGCGCTGATCATCTCGAGGTAGTTCGCCTCGTCTTGGGAGCTTGCGAGCTCACCACGTTCGCTCCCTTCGAGTTTGCGGCGGGGAATCTCGATCGTTCCGGCGATAAGCTTCATGAGCACGTCGGTCACGCCGCTCGGGTCGACGTCCTGGCTCTCGAGCTGCTCGACGTCGGTGCCGAACAGTTTCATGACCCGCCGAAGGCTGTGCTCGTACTCCTCGACCTGTTCGTCCATCTTCTCGGTCGGGACGTCCGCGAAATCAGGGTCGACCGACAGCGCAAGCCCCGGATTCGCGAGCATCCAGTAGGCTTCGGCTGAGGCACCAGCGACCTTCTGGAGGTCGAACAGCCGGTTCATGACTGCGCGAAGTGCTGGCTCGCCGTTGACGTCGTCATCGAGGACCCCCTCTGCGATATGAATTACTCGCGAGTGATGGACGACCTGTGTGTTCGTCTGGTCCCCGTTCGCGAGGTCGAGCTTGTACGTTTTCGGGAGGCCGTTCCGTGGGTCCGTGACGTCGGTGACCCACTCGTTGATCTCCGCGTCGCCCTGCCCGAGTGGCGTTACATACAGGAGATCGTCAAGCCCACTGAGTTGAGAGGGATCGACCTCATTTTTGAGTTCGCGAGCACTCTCGATATCGCTCAGTCCAAGAAAGAGCACGGAATACTCGCCGATCCGGCCGAGCTTGTCGGCTCGTTCGAAATAGTGTGAGAGACCGCGATCGAGGTTGGTATCCTCCGAGGCGTCGAACAGTTTCTCGACGTCTTTCTCGAACTCGGTCTGTTCGTCCTCGCCGACCTCCGCGTCGTCGATGATATCCGGGCGTTCGCTCCAGGAAGTCTCGGCGGGTTTATCGATGATCGGCTTCGCGATGTCGCCCCGATCGTACCAGTCCCGATAGTCCGCGTAGGTGAACCCCTTCTTGTAACCGAACTCCTCCCACAGATCACGCTGGCCGTTGTGCTGTAGGCCGGCTCGATTCGCGAACTCGTGACGAGCGGCGAGGTTCGACGCGGTCGCCGCCATCATCACGGCCTGTGCTGTGGACATCCCTTCAAACGTCCCGCGAGTCTCAGTGGTAGTCTCGTCAGTCATGAGTTATTATTAGGATCCCCAGCCGAGGTCGTTGACAGTCGGGCCGGCGTTGTGCGTGAACAGCGCGTAGCGGAGGGCGTCCATCGCGTGATCGTTCTCCTTGAGCGGGTCGTCCGAGTCCTCGGCGTCCTTGTACTGATACTGTGAGAACTCGTTGCGGATGCTCTGACAGTCCTGGTGAACCCTGAGATCGTCCTGCAGACTCGAGACGCGTTTGATTCCTGGCGTGACGGCGTTCTCTGCAGACCGGGCGGGGACGCCCTTACGACGGAACGTCTCGATCGAGGCGGGCTCGGCAGGATCACAGTACATCCGTCCCGGGCCCCAGCGATCGATCATATCATTGGCGTGCTCGGCCATATCCTCGTCCGTACAGCGCCGTTCGTAGAATTCCTCGACGACGACCCAGCGATCGCCCTGGCGAACCAGCGCAAGGATCACGCCGGGATTGTTGAACCCCCAGTCGACGCCGTATATGACCTCGTCGTACTCTCCCTCCTCGGGGAGGTCGTCAATAACGTGCTCTGGGCGGGAGAACCACGGGTAAACCAGCCCCTCGAATTTCGTAAAGGCGCCCTGAACCTCTTGCTGAAAGAACGACCCGTCGAACTCCTCCTCGAGGCGCTCGATGTAGTCGTCCGGGTTGTGTGGGTTGAGCCACGACGGAACGCCGAAGACGCCGTTCGTTCCGTTAGCTTCGAGCCACTCGTACGCCCCTTCGTAGCGGATCGTTGGATCCGGATCGTCGTAGAAGCGATCGTGGACCCAGTTGAAGCCCTTCGGCGTCGTTGAGACGAACAGGTTGCGGTACTCGCCGGTCCGAAGTCGACCTGTGATGATCTCGTAGGCACGCTCGGCAATCGAGGACGCCTCGTCCATCCCGGCCCACGCGATCGACGGGCCTCGGAGGCGCTCGATCTTGCGGGTGTTGTCCGCCGACTCGAGGATAATCCGCGAGCCCGAGGGGGTGATGATCCCAGGACGCTCGGAGCCTTTGCCGTTGTATTCGCAGACGTCGAGCAGCCCCATCGAGCGCATCTCGGGGAGGATGACGTTCTTGATCGCCGGCACCGTCGGCGCGATCAGCATCCCGAGCTCGCCGGGGTTCCAGTGTTCAGCGTTGACCCATGCCCGAATAATCAGTGACGCCGTCTTGCCGGCGCCGAGCCCGGAGACGAACGCGTGGTTGCGCGCCTCCGAGACGATATCGGCCTGTCCCGCCGGCCCAGCGAGGAACTGCGCCTGTGGCGCGAGTCCTGTCTCGTCGTGCCGGTAGGGAGCGAGGTCGGTCGTTGTATCGGCACCGCGATCGAACCTCGAGTGCGTTGGCTCGGGGAACGCATCACGATACTGGCGGGACGTACCAGTCGTGCTCATGCGTCATCGGTCGGCGAGAGGTGGATGTTGACTGTCCCACCCTCTTCGGCCGCTTCGGCGTCGCCCCACGACTCGGGATACCGGGATTTGATGACCGACAGCATCGTTCGCGTGTCGCCCGTCTCCCGGACCATCTCGAGGAGTTCGTCGACGAGTTCGGCTTCGCCGGCCCCACGTGCGCGTGCGACCCGATCCGCAAAGTCCGCGTAGATGCCCTCTTCTTGCTTGTCGCCACGATCGAGCCACTCGTAGAACGTCGTCGTCCCGATCCCGTTGCAGCGACAGGCCGCAGCGACCGACTGGCCTTGCTCGAGCATCGCTGCGATGTTCTCTTGGCGCTGCATGGTGAGCTTCGTCGGCCGGTTCGCCGGCCGGGACGTCGACGGTTCGTCCTCCTCGTGATGGGTTACACAGGGACCGTCGTCGGCGTCGCGACCCCAGCCAGCAGGGCGGCGGCAGGGCTCGCCGGTAACCGTATCAGTCGATCCACAGCGATCGTCATCGGTCATGAGTAATCAGGACGTTCAGGTGGATCCGCAGGTCGGACTTCGTCATGGGCGTTCAGCCGGCGCTGGAGGTCCGCGCCGGTCGTCGTCATAGAAACCCTCACCCCAGACCGGGCACTGGTCGACGAGGATGACAGCGGAGGAGGGCATGAGCAGTCAGCGGGCGTTTTTCAGGTTGAAGACGGCGCCCTCGTAGGGTAACTCGAGTTCGATCCACGCAAACGCGTTTGCCGGATCGTAAATGGCGAGCACGCCGTCGGCGACCGTTCCGGCGAGCCGATCGGGACGACGTGGAAGGTGGGCGGCAGTGTCGACACGGCCCCATTCGTCACGGTCAGTGGTGCGATCGCGGTCGTTGATACTCATCGGTCTTGGACATCACCGGGAAATGGCAGGCTCTCCCCGGGGGAGGGGAGAGCAGAGGGTGGCAATCGGGGGGAGGGGGGGACAGGGCCCATACGACCTTCCAGTTCGTTTACTACCCTATGCGCTGGCCTTGCGGCCACTACCGTCTAACTCGGGTCTTTGCATAAGTTTTGTGCATGAAAATTAGTGATCGTGCCGATCCACTACTGCCTCGGGTGGCACGGAGATCGTCGCGCCACCCTTCCGCGCGATCAGCAGCTGGGGCTCGTAGTGGATCGTCTCCAGGCGGTGCTCAACATCGCGAACGACGCCGTCGATGCGCCGCCCGGCGAACTCGGCCTCGACGCGCTGGCCGATGTACTCCGTGAGCACCGGTGTTGGTGCGGTTGCCATCAGTCCGCCGTTGCACCTGCGTAGTTCGACGTCTCACCGCGAACACGAGCCCGATCGCGGACCAGGGCACGACCGAAGGCCAGCGCCATTACCTCTGTCTCGAGGCCCTGTGCGCTCGGATCTTGTTTCAGCTCGCGGACCTGCCGCCCGAAGGTCTTCCCATCGAGATCGTACGCTGTCTCGCGTTTGATGTATCGAAAGATGTTCTCGACGAGGGGCGTGAGTTCCTCGAGGGACTTGTTACGATGCCCGCCGTTACAGTCGGTTCCACAGGTGAGACAGTAGCACGTCCCGAAGCGCTTGTTGTGATCCCACGTCGTGTGCTCCTGTGAGCCCTGCTCCGTTCGATCGTACCACTCGTTGATAGTCATGGACAGTGGCGGGCCATCGGCGAGGTGCCGGGGACCAGAGGTGTCGAGTTGCCTAGTATGCTCCGGCCCGATGGTGCGCACCTGAGAAAAGCAGGAGTTGCACACCTCGCCACAGTACCACACGAGGTCTTTGAACGCTTGATATCCCGCTTCGTCCGATGGACGTGTCTCTATGGGAAGGTCACGGAATGGTCTCATGAATCGAAATCAGGGAAACGGGGATTCGCAGGGCTGTTGGACGAGACTCCCATTTGGGAGCCTGTTCGGCGAGTGCCAGGGGGAACGTGGAAAGCTGTGTTGTGATGGGGAGGGGTTGATAGTGCCTCTGACAGCTTGACTCCGAGCACTCGGAGTCTATTCATCTCATTCTAGTCCGATAAAATAAGCTTATTTCCGAATATCGTACCGGACTCGGCGTTTATCCCTCTCAGATTGCTGTTTTGTCAGTTCGCCCCGTTCCTCGAGGGTCGCGACCGCGTCGGCGACGGTCGTCCGCGGGAGGCCCGTCGTCTCGATCAGCTCCGAGCGCTCGATCGGGCCCTGCGTTTTGACGATGTGGCGAACGAACAGCGCCCCCGGTGGGAGGTCATCGGTCTGAGTCACTCGCGACCACGCTCCGCTGGTGACCGTAGTGGGTCGCGCAAAAGAATGCCGCTGTCAGAGGCATACCGGGGGGAGTGGGTCACTATACGGCCGTGACCATGGACACGTACAGGAGCTCTATCCCACCCCTTCCCGGATAGTTGTTGGAAGGAAACGGACCCGATTAGCGAGAAGGCTTGCGCTATCGCGCAGTATAAGTCATGATTGATAGTGTGTCGGTAGGCTGCACTGGATGAGTTCATGCGAACCTCCGGTGGTACGTCGGAGTGCAGTCCGGGCAGACGAATTCGGGGCTCCATCCTACGGTCGAGCCGTCGTGGTCGACGTCGACGGTCCGCAGGGCGTCCATCTCGCCGCTACAGGAGAGGCAGTTCATCAGTCATCCGCCTCCTGGGCACCGGCATCGATGCCGCCATCCACGGCGACTTCGATCGGATCCGAATCTGTGAACGAGCGTAGCGTCGGGTCGCCCTCGAGGAGCAGCTGCTCGCAGAGCGACTGTGCGAGGTTGACCGGGACGGCGTTCCCGATCTGCTCGATCGTCTCGGTCTTGTTGCCGACGAACTCGACGTCGTCAGGGAAGCCCATCGCCGCCGCCAGTTCCCGGGGTTGAAGCATCCGGAAACGGATGTCGATCCCCCACGGGTACTGATCGGGCAGGACGAGCGCGAAGCGATCGCGCGTCGTCACCGTCGGGAGTGGTTCGTCGACCGGCTGAGCGCCGCCATTCCCGTAATACTCGACGAGGAATGGGTTGGCAACGTAGGTCTGTGACCCGGTGGCCGTAACGGTGGGTAGCGGATCCTCGATATCGTGCGTCCGGGGTGCCTGCCCGGCGCGCTCGCTGTAGTACGGGACGAGATACGGCGTGACGAGGTGACCGTCGTGGTTCTTCGCCGTGATGGTGTGTAACGGCTGTTCGTCCGGATCGTACGCAGGGTTGCTGTGCAGGCCGCGATGGAAGCCGTTGCGCGGGAGGACGAACGGCCGGGGTTCGACCTTGCTGATCGCCCCCTTCGTCGCGATCGTCGGCACCGGAGCATCCGCACAGGAAGGGACGCCACCCGACTGCTGGCGAAGTAGGTACGGAAGGCACAGCCCCATCGACTCGACGCCCTCGGCACTGCGCGCCAGGAACGGGCCATCCCGCTCCTCGACAGCCCGCTCGATGTCCGGCCCGTCGACGACGCTTTCTTGCATCGCTTCGACGTCCTCTTTTCCGAGCTCCGCAATTGCGTCGGCGTACGCCTTGAGATCCTCGTGACCGTGCCGACGGATCCCCTCGGCGATGCGCTGCATCGTGTTGTTCACGAGCGGGCGGTCGCGCTCCCAGATGCTCTTGCCGGGATCGGACCAGTCGATGATCTCTGCAGCCGATCTCCACGGCTCCGTCCCGGGATCTTCGCCGCCCTCGGAGTGGGTTGGCGTCGGGAACTCGGGTTGCTGTTGACGTCGTCCGACAACGAACAGTCGTCGACGTGCGGTCGCGTCACCGTAGTTCGCCGAGTTGAGGATCTTCCAGTCGACCGAGTAGCCAAGCGAGTGCAGCGCGTTGATCCAAGCGTCGAACGTTTCGCCGCGCTTGGACTTCATCGGCTGGCCGTCGGCACCGACAGGCCCCCAGTTGCGGAACTCAGGGACGTTCTCGATCACGAAGTGGTCCACGTAGAGCTTCTGAAGCCAGTCAAGAACGTGCCACGGGCTCGCTCGCTTCTGTTCGTCGACGGGACGACTACCGCGCGCGTTCGAGTGATGGGTACACTGCGGACCGCCGGTGAGGATGTCGACGCGCTCGGTATCGAAGACATCCCGCGGATCGAGCTCTTCGACCTTCGCGTGGTAGTGGTCGGCCCATGGGTGGTTGACTTCGTGGGTCTCTATCGCCCGCTCCCAGTGGTTGACCGCGGCGAGCTCGACGTCGCGATCGAGTGATTCGCAGGCCTGAGCGAGCCCCCAGGAGAGGCCACCGGCGCCGCAGAAGAGGTCGACCGCGCGAACGGTGTCGTCGCGCTTGCGTCGATCGTTCATCGCGACCCGCCTCCCGAACCTTTAAGAGAAGAGCCAGCATAGACAGAATCAAGCCTGCGGCAGTTAGCTGTTGCTTTATTTCTTCTTTCTTCTTGGTGGTGTGTGTTTCTACGGAGGTCTAGTGTGTGTTTGAGTATTACGTAACACTCCCCCGTAACACGTAATACTCGGTCGGCTACTTCACTCGCGTCAATTCGGACGGGGGCAGTCGGGAACATCACTGTTCGACCTCCTGGCCGAATCCATCACGACGATCGCGCTCTTTGAGTTCCTCGACGAGGCGCTGCGGAGAAACACCGATCCGATTCGCGTGCTGGCGGATCGCAGGATTCTCCGGATCGCGGGGCGTGCTGTAGTCAGTAAATTGTGTCCGTTCGGTGAGCTCGTTGTAGACGTCCTCGAACTGCTCCTCGAGGACGTCGTCTTCGGCAGCGGTATCTCCAAGAGCAGATTTCAGCATCGAACGGTGCTGGTCAAACATCGCCATCGTATCTTTGACGAACTCTTCGAACTGCTCCTCTCGCTCGTTGAGGTCACTAAGCATCTGTTCTACCTGTTGCTCTTTCATCGCGGGTCGTCGGCCCTCGGCGTAGTAGTCCTCGGCCCACTTGTTCACGAGCGGACTGAATTCGGCATCGTCATCTTGGACTTGCTCGTAAACCGGCTCGTCGAGGGAGACCGATTTCCGCCTCTTAGACATCGGAGTCACCCCCACCATATCGCCACTTACCGTAGCCGATCGCCTCGAACTCCGGACGCTTCTTGATCGATTTAACGCGCTTTTTCAGTGTCTTCTTGTTCCGGACGTCGGTGTGGTTCCGGTACAGCTCCATGAGTCGCGCGCTGGTGACGACGTCGCCGACCTCGAGCTGGTCCATCACCGCCTGATCGCGACCACCGACACCGGAGGATGACCCTCCGTTATCGATTTGTTCTTCGAGCTCGGCGATCCGTTCGTCCTGCTCGTCGACGCGATCGCGAAGGGCGGCAACCTGCTTTCGAAGCGCCTCGATCAGCTGTGGATCGGGCTGATCGACGCTCATAGCAGTACCTCCTCGGGCCGGTTCTGTCGACGGCAGTGGGGGCACTCACCGCTGAAGCCTCTCCGAGCATCCTCCGGAAGGATCGTGCCGCACGCCGTACAGGCGGGCGTCATCGAACCACCTCACGGTACTTCGGGCAGGACGCATTCGCACAGTACAGCTCGCCCTCGAATTCGAGCCCGGGCCGACCACACTCGGGGCAGGCGTCTGGGTGCGGGATCGGCGCCAGACTCATGACGCCACCTCCGTGGCCGTGGCTGTCGGAGTTGATAAACCGAAACGCGGTATAAACAACCGCGCTGATCCCGTCGCTACGGGATTCGCTTCGTGAGGATTGTGCGTGGGTGCTGTTCCGTGAGGAGTATCAGCACCGTTGGGGTAGTGCGTGGGACCGGATTTGAACCGGCGGACCCCTACGGGACAGCGCCCTCAACGCTGCGCCGTTGGCCTGGCTTGGCTACCCACGCTCGCGTGCGTCTTTGCACCCGACTCTATTCCACCTCCGATAAAAGGGCTTTCGTTTCGCCGGTCCCCTGGCCAGGTTTCCCACCCCCAACGCGGGATCGACCGTATATTCAAATGTCCGGGTTCCGTAGGAGTCACATGGCGAAGTACTCCACCGGCGACTCCGCGGGCGGGGGCGACGGCGGCTCCTGTGAACTCTGTGGGGCGACCTCGGGATCGCTCACGACGGCGTCGATCGCCGGGGCGACCCTGCAGGTCTGTTCTGCCTGTACGCCCCACGACGACGCCAAGAAGGAGCGACGCGAGGAGGCGCCGGACGAGCGCGACCGCAAGAAGCGCGCCGCCCGCACGGTCGCGAAGATGCACGACGCCCAGCAGGGCGACTCGACCCGCTGGGAGCGCGAGGGCACCAACTACGCCGACGATCCGCTGCCCTACCTCGTCTCGGACTACGGGGACCGGTTTCGCGAGGCCAGACGCGACGCCGGCCTCCAGATCGACGAGCTCGCCGACTCGCTGGACGTTCCCGAAGAACAGCTCGTGGCCGTCGAACAGGGTCGTGCCGCACGCGCGGACGTCGGCGGGTCGCTCATCGCCGCCCTCGAGTCCGAACTCGACGTCGAACTCGCCGAGTAGGTTTTCCACCTGCGGCGAAAAGCCAACCCCGATGAACTCCCTGGCACCCGACGAACCCTACCGGAGCGAGTTCGAGACACGCGTCGAGGACGTCGACGGACGCGAGGTCGTCCTCGAGCGCACGTACTTCTACCCCGAGAGCGGGGGCCAGCCCGCCGACAGGGGTGAGATCGGCGGCGCTACGGTCGCCGACGTACAGGAACGCGACGGGGAAGTCGTTCACACGACCGCCGAGGAAACCGACCTCGAACCCGGCGCGACGGTCGCCTGCACGGTCGATTCGGCGTTTCGAACCTACTGCATGCGAACACACACCGCGAGTCACGTCCTCTACGGCGCGGGCCGTCGCCTCCTCGACGACCTCGGCTACGGCGGGTTCGATATCGACGATCGAAAGGCCCGTATTGACTTCGAGACCACCACCGAGATCGACGACGCACTCCTCGTGGAGCTCGAAGCGCTCGCGAACCGCGCGGTCTGGGAGGGCCGGCCCGTCTCGTGGGAGACGGTCCCCACGACCGAGGCCCGCGCCCGCGAGGGCGTCGCGTTCAACACGAAGACCGAGGAGGGGGTCTTCGACGACGGCGACGGGGTTCGGGTCGTGACGGTCGGCGGCAGTGAGACGGGAGACGCTGCGGCCGATCCGTGGGACGCAGCGGCGTGCGGTGGCACGCACGTCTCGAACACCCGCGAGATCGGTCTCATATCGGTTCTCGACCGGTCGAACCCCGGCGAGGGGCTGACGCGGGTGGAGCTAGCGGTCGGTCCCGCGGCCATCGAGCATCGGGCCGAAACGCGGGCGTCGGCGCTGGCTGCCGCCCGCGAACTCGGCGTTCGCGTCTCGGACCTCCGGGGAGCGATCGAGCGCCAGCGAGCGGAACTGGAGGACCTGACGAGCGAGCGCGACTCGCTGCTCGAACGGGTCGCGGACGCGCAGATCGACGCGCTCCCCGAACCGGTCGAACGCGACGGCGAACGCTGGCTCGTCGGCTCGCTGTCGGGGATCGACGGCGACACGCTGTCGGACCGGGCGCGCGACCTGGCCGGCGAGGAGTGTGAGGTGGTCGCGCTCGTCACGGACGGGAACCCGGTGACGGTCGCCGTCGCGAGCGCGGGCGAGACGGACGCGGGCGCGGTCGTCGACTCCCTGACGAGCGAGTTCGGCGGGGGCGGTGGCGGCGGCCCCGAGTTCGCACAGGGTGGGGGGATCGCGGCCGACCCCGACGAGGTCGTGTCGTTCCTGCGCGAGTGAGTGATCGATCATCTTTTTTCGTCCGTGACCGAACGGGCGGTATGGAACTCACGTCGGAGCAGCGTGCGATCCGGGACGTGGTCCGGGAGTTCGCCACGGAGGAGCTACGGCCCCGAGCGGCCGAGGCCGACCGCACCCAGACGTTCCCCGAGGAGGTCTGGGACGGACTGGCGGACCTCGACCTGACCGGTCTTACTGTGCCCGAGGCCTACGGCGGGTTCGAGTCCGACAGGACGACCTACAGCCTCGTCAACGAGGAACTCGCCTACGGCCACCTCTCGGTGGCCACCGCCCTCTCGGTCCACTGTCTGGCCACCTCGTGTATCGCGGAGTTCGGGAGCGACGACCTGAAGGAACGGTGGCTCCCCGAGATGGTCGCGGGGCGGCCCGTCGGTGCCTTCGCCCTCTCGGAACCCGAGGCGGGGTCGAACCCCGCGGAGATGTCGACTCGGGCCGAGCGCGACGGCGAGGAGTACGTCATCGACGGGAAGAAACAGTGGATCACGAACGGTTCGCGCGCGGGCGTCGTGATCCTCTTCGCGAAGACGGGCGAGGGCGAGGTGACGCAGTTCCTCGTGCCCGCCGACAGCGAGGGCCTCGACGTAGGGAAGAAGGAGGAGAAACTCGGATTGCGCGCGAGCGACACCACCGCCCTGTTGTTCGACGGCGTGCGGATCCCAGCGGAGAACCGCCTCACCGAGGAGGGGCGCGGGCTGAGCGCCGCCCTCTCGACCCTGACCGGCGGGCGGATCGGGATCGCGAGTCAGGCGGTCGGACTGGCGCAGGCCGCGATGGACGACGCGCTCGCCTACGCGGGGGAGCGCGAGCAGTTCGGCGGGCCCATCGGCGACATCCAGACGATCCAGCACAAGCTCGCCGACATGGAGACGAAGCTCCGGGCCGCCCGCCTCCTGACGCGCGAGGCCGCCCGCAAGGAGGACGCGGGCGAGGACCCACGGATGGACGCGAGCGTCGCCAAGTACTTCGCGAGCGAGGCGGCCATGGAGATCACGAACGAGGCCGTCCAGATCCACGGCGGGGCGGGATATACCACCGATTTCGACGTGGAGCGCTACTACCGGGACGCGCGGATCACGACGATCTACGAGGGGACGAGCCAGATCCAGAAGAGCGTGATCGCCCGTGAACTGTTGAAATAGCCGGTACCGTGCGGTGCGTCGGTTGGCGGCGCGGTGGCCGGCGCGAGCGGAGCCGTCACTCTCGACGGCTCCGCGAGCGGGCGGGGAAGGGCTGGTGTCCTCGGAAGCGGTGCGCGATCTTCTCGCGGGCCTTCGGCCCGCTCGAACGGCCAGAGGGACCTTCGGTCCCTCGCTGTCGCGCACCGCGGCCTGCTGTCCTGGCGGACATGAAAAGGGCGAGGCACGGCTGCCAAGCCGTGCCGAGGGCTTTCGTGGGCAAGCTATTTTTCCTCCCCACCGCCTAACACCGGGTATGACTGGCGGGCCACGCCGGATCGACGACGGGTGGGAGGCGATCATCTACGACCTCGACGGCACCCTCGTCGATCTGGCGGTCGACTGGGACGAGGTCGCGACCGCGGTGGTGGGAACGTTCGCGAAACGGGGGATCGACACGAGCGGAAACCTCTGGGACCTGCTCGAACGCGCCTCGCGGGCGGACCTGCGCGGGCACGTCGAGGAGATCATCTCGGAGTACGAACGCGAGGGGGCCCGATACTCCGAGCGGTTGCCCCTCGCGGAGCAAGTGATCGAGGAGGAGCGCCCGATCGCGGTCTGCTCGCTCAACTGCGAGGAGGCGTGTCGGATCGCGCTCGCCACCCACGGCCTCGAGGAACACGTCGACGCGGTGATCGGGCGGGACTCGGCCGCGAAGCCGAAACCCGACCCCGGGCCGCTCGAGGCGGCCGCGGCGGCGCTCGAGGTGCCGCCCGAACGGACGGTGTTCGTCGGCGACACCGACCGGGACGCGATCACCGCCGAACGCGCCGGGACGGGCTTTCTGTACGTCCGTGACCTGTTCTAGACGCGCTCTCGCTCCGCCCGTCTGCGCGCGTAGAGGAACGTCGTGAGGCCGATGGCGATCCAGACGACCGACCCCACTCGGACGGTGAACTTGAGGCGGTCGCCCCACGTCGGCAACACGGTCGCGGTAGAGAGCAGCGCGACCACGGGTGCGCCGACGACGATAGTGAGCACGAACGTGACCTGCATGACCCACGCGTAGTCGACCCCCTCGGGGTCGTGGCGTTCGACGGGGGTTGGCACGCCCGACGGTGGGCGTGGCGCGGTCGTAAGCCTGTGGATTCGGGCTGCGAAAACCGCGGGCGTTTAGGTCGGGCGGCGGCAACCCCCTCCATGCCGACTGTCGCGGACATTCGCGCGGCCAACGAGACGATCACGATGCTCACCGCCTACGACGCCCCGACCGCCGAACTCGTCGAGCGGGCGGGCATCGACGTGATCCTCGTCGGCGACAGCATGGGAAACGCCGTCCTGGGCCACGACTCGACGCTCCCCGTGACTATCGAGGAGGTCGCGAGCAGGACGGCAGCCGTCTCCCGCGTGACCGACGAGGCGCTGGTCGTCGCGGACATGCCGTTTCTCTCCTTCGGGGTCGACGAGGCCGAGAGCATCGAGAACGCTGGGCGGATGGTGAAGGAGGCGGGCGCGGACGCCGTCAAACTCGAGAGCGGCCCCCACACCGTCGGGTTGACCGAACGGCTCGTCGAGTTGGGGATCCCGGTGATGGCCCACCTCGGGCTCACCCCCCAGCGCGTCAACCAGATCGGCGGCTACGGCCGCCAGGGGACCACGAGGGAGGCCGCCGCGGAGATCGTGGACCTCGCGCGCGCCCACGAGGAGGCCGGCGCCTTCTCGCTGGTGCTCGAACACGTCCCCGCGAACCTCGCCGCGGGGATCACGGAAGCGCTCGACGTCCCGACGATCGGGATCGGTGCGGGTCCCGACTGTGACGGGCAGGTCCTCGTCATCACCGACGTGATCGGTCTCGGCGACTGGTCGCCGCCCTTCTCGAAGCAGTTCGGCGACGTTCGCGGCGAGATCGAATCGGCCGTCGGGAAGTACAAGGAGGCCGTCGAGAGCGGCGAGTTTCCCGCCGAGGAGCACTCGGAGACGGTCGAGGAGATCGACGACGTCTACTGAGCGCGACCGAGGAACTCCGAGACGACCTCGTTGAACGCCGCCGGTCGTTCGAGCATCGCCAGATGCGCCGCCTCGTCGATCGTTTCGAACTCGCAGTCGGGCATCTCCTCGGCCAGATACGCGTGATAGTTGGGAGGCGTGAGCCGGTCGTGTTCGCCACAGACCGCGAGTGCCGGGACGTCGATCCGGTCGAGGTCGCCGCGCACGTCGAAGGTGTGACAGCTCAGGAAGTCACGCTCGACGACCGCCCTCCCACAGGACCGCATCGCCTCCCGCGAGAGCGCGACGAGGTCGTCGTCGGCGTCGTAAAAGAGCCGTTCGGGTTCGTGGAGGAAGTCGACGGCGCGCTCGAAGTCGTCGGCGAGCCACGCGAGGAGGTCCTCGAGGACCGCGAGTCGCGCGCCGGTGCCGACGAGGACCAGCGCGTCGGGTTCGAACTCGCGGTAGAGGGCGACGTGGAGGGAGACGGCCCCGCCCAGCGAGTTGCCGACGAGGACTCCCGACCCCGTCTCCTCGGCCACGGCGATCACGTCGTCGGCGTACGCCGAGAGGGTACTGAAACCCGGGTCGGCGTCGATGTCGTCGCTGTCGCCGTGGCCCGAGAGGTCGAGCGCGACGACGGGTCGCTCGTCGGCCATCCTGGCCTGGGACTTCCAGACGCCGCGTTCGCCGCCGCTGCCGTGAACACAGAGCATCGCCGGCCCTTCGCCGCCTCGGTCGTGGCGTTCGTAGGTGGTCTCCCGGCCGTGGTGCGAGACGGTCTCCATACGGTCGGTTCGGCCGCTCGTCTGATAAAGCTCATTACCCCGAACCGCAATACAACCGCTCGGGCGTTGCCCCCCTCCAGTAGTGCTACTTCTTGAGAAAGGCTTTTATATTCAAATGACTAACTTGGAGTTAGTATCATCATGACCCCACAGCACATCACGGACGGGCGCGACACCCTGGTTCGCCGCTACGAGTACGACGACGAGGCCGTGATCGCGATCGACCTCGGCAGCGAGGCGAGCGACGCGAGCGTCGACGTCGTCGACGACACCGCGATCGTCGTCGTCGAGACGGCGGAGGGCGAACGCCAGGAGGAGTTCGACCTTCCGAGCGAGGGAGCACGAGCGTTTATCAAAAACGGCGTCCTTACCATCGAGGTAGAGTCATGAGCGCGAAACTCACCGTCAAACCGCTGAAGCAGAAGGACGCGGGTCGCGGGCTCGCGGCCGTCGACCGCGCGTCGATGCAGGAGCTCGAACTGGAGAACGGTGATTACATCCTGATCGGGGGATCGGGCGGCGAGCGCGCCGTCGCGCGGGTCTGGCCGGGCTACCCCGAGGACGACGGCCGCGGCGTGATCCGCATCGACGGCCGACTCCGACAGGAGGCCAACGTCGGGATCGACGACCGCGCGACCGTCGAGAAGGCAGACGTCAAGCCCGCGACCGAGATCACCATCGCCACGCCGCAGAACCTCCGCATCCAGGGCAACATCGGCCCGCTCGTCCGGGACCGCCTGAGCGGGCAGGCGGTCACGCAGGGCCAGACCGTCCGAGTGGGCTTCGGGATCGGCCCGATGTCCGGCGGCGGTCGCGAGATCCCGCTGAAGATCGCCGATACCTCGCCGTCGGGCACGGTGGTCGTCACCGACGGGACGGAGATCACGATCAGCGAGAAGCCCGCCGAACAGATCCGTGAGGGCGCGGGCGGCGTCCCCGGCGGGTCGCCCAGCGTCACCTACGAGGACATCGGCGGCCTCGATCGGGAGCTCGAACAGGTCCGAGAGATGATCGAGCTGCCGATGCGCCACCCCGAACTGTTCCAGCAGTTGGGGATCGAGCCGCCGAAGGGCGTCCTGCTGCACGGCCCGCCCGGAACGGGCAAGACGCTGATGGCGAAGGCCGTCGCCAACGAGATCGACGCCAGCTTCCACACGATCTCCGGGCCGGAGATCATGTCGAAGTACTACGGCGAATCGGAAGAACAGCTCCGCGAGATGTTCGAGGAGGCCGAGGAGAACGCCCCCGCGATCGTCTTCATCGACGAGATCGACTCGATCGCGCCTAAGCGCGGCGAGACCAGCGGCGACGTCGAACGCCGCGTGGTCGCCCAGCTTCTCTCGCTGATGGACGGCCTCGAGGAACGCGGGCAGGTCATCGTCATCGGCGCGACCAACCGGGTGGACGCGATCGACCCCGCGCTCCGCCGGGGTGGCCGCTTCGACCGCGAGATCGAGATCGGCGTCCCCGACAAGGAGGGCCGCCGCGAGATCCTGCAGGTCCACACGCGCGGGATGCCGCTCGCCGACGGCGTGGACCTCGAGCGCTACGCCGAGAACACCCACGGGTTCGTCGGCGCGGACATCGCCACCCTCGCCCGTGAGGCGGCGATGAACGCCCTTCGGAGGATCCGCCCGGAACTCGACCTCGAGAGCGAGGAGATCGACGCCGACGTCCTCGACGCGCTGCGCGTGACCGAGGAGGACTTCAAACAGGCGCGCAAGGGGATCGAACCCTCGGCGCTGCGCGAGGTGTTCGTCGAGGTGCCCGACACGAGTTGGGAGCAGGTCGGCGGCCTCGAGGACACCAAAGAGCGCCTCCGCGAGACGATCCAGTGGCCCCTCGAGTACCCCGAGGTGTTCGAGGCGATGGACCTCGACGCCGCGAAGGGCGTCCTGCTCTACGGCCCGCCGGGCACCGGGAAGACCCTGCTCGCGAAGGCCGTCGCCAACGAGGCCGAGTCGAACTTCATCTCGATCAAGGGCCCCGAACTGCTCAACAAGTTCGTGGGCGAGAGCGAGAAGGGGGTCCGCGAGGTCTTCAGCAAGGCCCGCGAGAACGCCCCGACGGTGATCTTCTTCGACGAGATCGACTCGATCGCGGGCGAGCGCGGCCGGCACTCGGGCGACTCGGGCGTCGGCGAGCGCATGGTCTCACAGCTGCTGACGGAACTCGACGGCCTCGAGGAACTCGAGGACGTCGTCGTGATCGCAACCACGAACCGCCCGGACCTGATCGATTCCGCCCTCCTGCGGCCGGGCCGCCTCGATCGCCACGTCCACGTGCCGGTGCCCGACGAGGCCGCACGCCGGGCGATCTTCGAGGTCCACACGCGCGAGAAGCCGCTCGCCGACGACGTGGACCTCGACGAACTGGCCGCCGAGACCGAGGGCTACGTCGGCGCGGACATCGAGGCGGTCAGCCGCGAGGCCTCGATGGCCGCGACCCGCGAGTTCATCACCAGCGTCGACCCCGAGGAGACGCTCGACAGCGTCGGCAACGTCCGGGTGAGCCGCGAACACTTCGAGCGGGCGCTCGAGGAGGTGAACCCGAGCGTCACCCCCGAGACCCGCGAGCGCTACGCCGAGATCGAGGAGCGCTTCGACCGGGGCGGCGCGGAACTCGAAGAACAGGAAGTCAGCCGCACCTTCCAGTAGGCCCGTACTGTTTTCCCGACGCCTCCGATCGGCCGATCACCCTTACTCGAGGCGTTCCGCGGCCTCGCGCTCGACGAGCGCACCGGCGTTCGCCTCGGGGAGGCTCACCACGTCGTCGGTCGCCAGATCGTACTCCCGGTCGTCGATCCCCACGATCTCGCCCACGTCACGGGTGATCCGGAGGGTCGCCCGCTCGATTCCCTCCTCGTCCGCGCCCGTCTCGACCGGATCGACGTCGTCTCCGGCGGACGCCTCCGTCGTCTCGTCGTTCTCCCCTTCGGGTGGCGCCGACTCACCGACCGTGGCCGATTCGGGGTCGTCCGTCGCGGCCCCGGCGGTCGACGGGATTTCCTCGGTCTCCGATCCGTCGCCCATGAGGTCCGCGGCGCTCACGGACGGCTCGTCGGTCGGGGTCGGTTCCTCCGGTGGGGCGGCCGGATCGGCCGCCTCGCTCGCCCCGGTCGGCCCGGGATCGCCGGCCGGTTCGCCGTCGTCGGCGTTCGTGTCCGCTTCGGCCTCGCCGGCGAGCACGTCGAGAACGTGCGCGCGGTTGTCCTTGATCCGGGCGACGAGATCCGAGAACAGGTCGCGTTCCTCGCTCGTGAGGCCCTCCTCGTCGGCGGGCATGTCCGCGGCGGCGAAGCTCGCGAGCTTGACGAGCTTGCCGACGCGGCGTTCGTAGATCGATTTCACCACCTGCTCGGTCGAGTCGATCTCGCTCGTCAGGCGCTGGACCTCGGGGTCGCCGAAGGGGTCGTCGGCCGCCGCGGCGCGCTCCGATCGCTCGTCTTTCAGCGCCGCGATGTGGTCGGCCACGTCGGTGTAAAACGAGTCGGGGAGATGCTGGAGGCTGTCCTTTCCCCGCTCGGTGTCCTTGACCGTCTGGAGTTCGTCGAGATCCACCTATCGACGCACCTCCCCGACGAACCGATACATACCCCCGACTGTCATTCCCGATCCCCTTAACTGTTTCATTCGCGTCCCTTCTCGGCCCACCCGCGGGCCATCAGGAAGATCCCCGCGTACTCGGGGAGCGTGTGCGTTCCAGCTTCGAGAGAGCGCGAGAGCCCGCCCAGTTCCACCCGTCGGGGTTCGTCGAGGTCGACCGTGATCTCGTGGTTTTGGAACGTCTCGGGGACCGCGTCGATCAGCGGGGAGAAGTCGTCGAGTTTCTCGCGGCTCAGTCGCTGGACCGCCAAACCGCTGCCGCCGTGGAGGCTCCCGGGCAGGCGAATCAGCCGGTTCGTGTCGGTCGTGACCGGCTCGTCGATCGGCGCGTTGTCCCGGGCGACGCTCTCGGCGACGACCTGCCGGGCGAGGCTGAAGAAGGCGGGATGGACGTCGACGTTGCCCGACTCGATCTCAGCGCGGTTCTCCCGCATCGCCTTCAGGGCCGCCTTCGCCTTCCCCTCGCCGATCCCCTCGAACTCCCGGAGCCGGTCGATGGCCGTTTCGTCGTTCGCGTCGGCGAGGTCGTCGACGAGTTCGACGACGTGCTCGTGTGCGCGTCTCGACCACCCGCCGCGGGTGTCGAGGGTGCGCTTCTCGGCGGGGGTTCGCCGGCCGAGACCGGCGACCGTCTCGCGGGTGATCAGCTCCTCGAAGTCCAGCCCGATCCCGCGGACGTAGTCGACGATCTCGCGTCGCGCGTCGCGTTCGAGCTCCTGGACGCCCGGATCGCGGACGTGGACGTGATAGCCCCGCCCGCCCGAGAAGACGACCGTCAGCTCCTCGAAGCCGAAGTCGTCGTCGAGGAAGTCGAGCAGTTTGTAGAGCGCCCCCTTGCAGGTCTCGAGCATCTCTCCATAGGTGTCCTCGCCGGGGATGACGCCGGGAAGGTGGTCGGCGTCGAGGTCGAAGATCAGGTCGGAGCCGCGCCAGCCCTTCTCGCCCATCGAACCGGCACCCGGGTCGTCGTACCGGCCCGCCGAGAAGTAGACGTGCCGGGGGCGTTCGCGCGCGAGGAAGTCGCCGATCTCGCCGAGGTCGAGCAGCGAGCGGTGGCGGATCATCGTCGTGCCGCCCGCCCGCCACGGGATGTACCCCCACTCGCGCTCGCCCGCGGCGGGCGGGGGCGTCACCGTCGTCCGGCGGTAGTGGTCGCTGAAGCGCCCCCGGAGATACGCGCGCGTTCGCTCCTCCATACCCGAGTGACTCTCGGTCCCGTCGATAAATGGATAGCGATCCGGTCAGCGCCGGAGGTACTCCGAGAGCCGGCCGGCGATTCCGTCGGTGTCGCCGCGTTTGAGGTAAAAGGAGTCCCCCGAGTCCTCGTAGTAGTTGTCGATCCGGCGGACGATCTCGAACCCGAGGTGGTCGTAGAAGGCGAGCGCTTCTTCGTTCGTCGTCCGGGCGTGACACGTCACCGTCCGGTGTTTCTCGGCGACCAGATCGATCAGTCGTTCGCCGAACCCCTCCCCGCGGTACTCGGGGTCGACGGCGAGAAAGAGGAGGTAGCCGTCGCGGCGCGTCGCCGCGAAGCCGACGAGCCGGTCGTCGATGAAGAGCAGGTGAACCGTCGATCGGCGATAGGCGTCGGTGAAAAAACCACGCCGTTGCTTGAGGACGTCCTCCCGGAGGCGAATGTCCTCCTTCAGCCGCCAGGCGGTCTCGACGTGGGTATCGTCGCCCGGCCCGACGACCTGCAGATCGACGTTGACACTCACTCCCGAAGTATAGTACCGACCCCGTTATAACTCCACCGACGGGCAAGGGCTTTGTGTCCCGCCGCCGGCGTCGAACCATGGACACGGCGTTCGAACTGCGCGACCACACCGCCGACGTCGCCGTCGCCGCCGAGGGGGCCACGCTCGAGGCGGTCTTCGGCGCGCTCGGCGACGGTCTGGCGGCCGCCCAGTGCGATTCGATCCCCGAAACGGGCGAGCGATTCGCGTTCTCGATCACCGCCGAGAGCCCCGAGGCGCTGCTGTTCGACTACCTCGACGAACTCATCTACGAACGGGACGTCCGGTCGGTGCTCCCCGTCGGCAACGAGGTCCGGATCGATCCCGAGGAGTGGCAACTCGACGCGAGCGCGCGCGGCGTCCCCCTCGACGGGATCGAGGCCCGGGAGGTGAAGGCCGTCACCTACTCCGAGATGCGCCTCGAGGAGGTCGAGGGGGGCTGGGAGGCGTACGTCGTCCTAGACGTGTAGGGAGATGATTTCGTCGGTTATCCTCCGCTCGCACCGGACTTCGTCGTGTCCCACGAACAGGGTACGACATCGGCCACGTCCTGTGAAACCCATACTTCGGTGTCGGTCACCTCGACGATCCCGTCGAAAGCCGAGTCGCTGACCACGAACTCGAAGCTATCCATCCCTTCGTGGCCGGTGAGCGCTTGAGCGGTCAACTCGTACCGTCCGAACTCGTCGGTTGCCGCTATCTCGCGTTCTTCGCCCGCGGTGATCGTCACGGTTTCGTCGACGAACGTATCGTCGCCAGTCAGTTCGACGTGTACCTCGTGATCACGTCCGGCGGAGTTTTGGACGATAATGAGCCGCGGCTCCGGCGCCCGGACGACCTCGTCCTCGTGGAGTTCGAGCGTCCACGTCTCACCATCGGTTTCGACGGTCGGATCGTAGGGTGTATCGTCGACGACGAGATACGACCGTCCGGGATCGACGGCCTCGGCGAACAGTAATTCGTCCGCTTCGTATCGTCCGTCGTCGAGTGCGATGTCGACTTCGTTTCTGACGTCTTCGGGAAGCCACTCGTACTCGATCGAAATCAGGTGGCACTCCTCGTACGTCCGGTCCTCGATCGAGTACTCCGAACCGTTCCCCTCGGTGTTGTCGGTCTCCGGGTCATTCCCCTCGGAACCGGTACTCCCGGAGCCATCTCCGGGCCCGTCGCCGTCCCCGAGACAGCCCGCGACGGTGAACGTGAGGGCGCTGCCCGCCGTCTTGAGGGCCGTTCGTCGATCCATACCGTCTATCGACGCACTCGATAGATATATATTCTGACTGTTTTGGGCGAGACCGCTCGTCGGTCGGATTCGCCGATCCGGCCGCGCGGGCCTTCGTGTGGACCGACCCGTAACGGCGCGGGTCAGTGAAGGCGCTTCATCACCGGCGTCGCCGTCACGCCGTGGACGACGACCGAGACGAGAACGATCGCGCCGACGACCGCCCACAGCAGGTCGGCGTCGGCGAACGCGGCCTCGTTCAGGCCGTGGGCGAGGTAGTAGAACGAGCCGATCCCACGGATCCCGAAGAACGCGATCGCGCCCCGCTCGCCCCACGGGCGGTCGAAGCCGACGAGTCCGATCGCGCCCGCGAGCGGGCGGACGAGGAAGACGACCGCGAGCGCCGCGAGCGTCCCTTCGAGTGTGAGCGGGCCGAGCAGTCCGCCGACGATCGCCCCGCCGAAAAAGAGCATGATCAGCGCCATCAGCACCTGCTCCGCGAGTTCGGCGATCTGGTGGAGCGACGCGTTGTACTCGTGGTCCCGCTCGTAGTGGCGGATCGTGAGCGCAGCGACGAACACCGCGATGAAGCCGTAGCCCCCGACGACCTCGGTCAGTCCGTAGGCGAACAGCGTTCCAGCGATCGCTTCGAGGCCCCGGACCGACTGGGCGATCCGCGTCTCGGGTGCGGCCGCGAAGATTATCCGGGCGAGGACCGCGCCGAGTGCGACCCCGGCGACGGTGCCGACGACGATCTTGTAGCCCACGGCGACGAGCAGCCACTCGCCGAGCCAGTTTCCGGGGGCGAGGCCCACGAGCGCGATCGCGATCGCCAGGTTCGTGAAGGGAAAGGCCAGCCCGTCGTTGAGCCCGGCCTCCGAGGAGAGCGCGAACCGTGGCTCGGAGCCCTCCTCGTCCATGCCGCCCTCGCCGGGTTCCTTGACCTGCACCTCGCTCGCGAGCACGGGATCGGTCGGCGCGATGACCGCCCCAAGCAACACGGCCGTCGGGACGAGGAAGCCGACGAGCCACCACCCCAGCAGCGCGGCTCCGGCGATCGACAGCGGCATCGTGATCGCGAGCAGTCGCCACGTTACGGCCCACCGCCGAAGGCCGGGTGGGCGATCGATCTTCAGGCCCAGGGCCATCAGCGCGATGATCACCCCCAGTTCGGCGAGGTGTTCGACGAGCAGCCCCTGTTCGAGCGGGTCGGGAGCGGGGATACCGGGGATCAAGAAGACCGCCGCGCCGAACGCGACGAAGAAGATCGGCAACGAGATCGCCCGCTCGGAGGCGACGAGTTGCAACACGGTGATCCCCAGCAACGTGAGTCCGATCACGACCAACCCGACGTCGTACAGTTCGATCGCCACAGAAACCGTACGAAGAGGCCACACAAAACGGTTGAGCCTGCACGCCGTTGCCGGCCGTAGATCCATACCCGAGGCGTGCGTGAAGCCGGATATGGACGACCGTTCGCTCCCGCGACGGGGCTTGCTGATCCGGAGTATCGGCGCGCTCGGGATCGCCGTCGGGCTCTCGGGCTGTGTCGAGGAGATCGGCGAGCAGTTCCCCCCGGGTCGGGAGTGGCCGACGGGGGAGTACGCACCGGATCTCCCCGTTACGAAGCGCTCGACCGTCGTCGAATCCGGTGTCGAGGCGTTCGAGGGACGCGATATCGAGGACGAGGAGGCGTTCGAGCGCGCCCTCGAGGAGCACGGCATCGACGTCGAATCCGTCGAGCGAGAACAGGGGACCCTCACGGTCGAGTACGTCGCGACCGACCGGGACGGGCAGGGGACGCTCCACGAGGTCGGACCGATCGCGGGGGCGTACGCCGCGCTCATCGGGACGGACTACGAGGCCGAGTTCCTCGAGATAACGATCCTCGACGACGATTCGTCGTCGGTCGGCGCCGCCGAGGTCGAAACCTCGTGGGCCATCGAGTACAACCGGGACGCGTACACCGCGAAGGAGTACGGCGAACTCGTCGCCGGCACGATCGAGTCACGACGATACCCCACGGAGGTGGGGGCGACGCCCGAGGGCTGAGCCGTCGAAACCTATTCCCCGACGCCGAGTCGATGGACGGGTATGACCACCTTCGACGCCGACGGGATCACGCTCGAACGGGTGCGTGAGAACGTCTGGGAGATCCCACGGGAGGACGGGATGCGCGTCCCCGCCCGCGTGCTCGCGAGCGAAGCCCTCCTGGAACAGATCAGCGACGACAAGACCCTCCAACAGCTGAAGAACACCGCCCACCTGCCCGGCATTCGGAAGTACGCGCTGTGTATGCCCGACGGCCACCAGGGATACGGCTTTCCAGTAGGGGGTGTCGCCGCGCTCGACGCCGAGGACGGCTGTATCTCGCCGGGTGGGGTTGGTTACGACATCAATTGTGGTGTAAGAATGATGAAGACGGACCTCACCTACGCGGACGTCGACGGGCGCGAGGAGGAACTCGTCGACGCCCTGTTCGCGAACATCCCCTCGGGACTCGGCGGCGGCGGCGTCGTCGAGAGCGGGATCGACACGGTCGAATCGATCCTCGACAGGGGGATGGAGTGGGCCTTGGAGGAGGGGTACGCGACCCCGGAAGATCTGGCTCACTGTGAGGACGAGGGCGTCAGGAGCGACAGCGATCCCGCGGCGGTGAGCCAGAAGGCAAAGGACAGGGGGAAGAACCAGATCGGCTCGCTGGGATCGGGCAACCACTTCCTCGAGGTCCAGCGCGTGACCGACGTCTTCCGCGAGGACGCCGCCGACGCCTACGGCCTGAGCGAGGACCAGATCGTCGTGCTCATCCACTGCGGGTCGCGGGGGCTGGGTCACCAAGTCTGTACGGACTACCTCCGGAAGATCGAGAAGCGCCACGGCGACCTGCTCGCTCGACTCCCCGATAAGGAACTCGCGGCTGCGCCCGCGGGCTCCGAGTTGGCCGAGGAGTACTACGGTGCGATGTGTGCGGCGATCAACTTCGCGTGGGTCAACCGCCAGCTCGTGATGCACCGGACCCGGGAGGTCTTCGAACGGGTGTTCGGGCGCGAGTGGGAGGAGATGGGAATGGACCTGCTCTACGACGTGGCCCACAACATCGCGAAGAAGGAGGTCCACGACGTCGAGGGCGAGGATCGCGAACTCTACGTCCACCGAAAGGGGGCGACGCGTGCGTTCCCCGCGGGCCACCCCGAGGTGCCCGCCGCGTACCGTGAGGTGGGCCAGCCGATCATCATCCCCGGGAGCATGGGCGCTGGCAGTTTCGTCCTCCGGGGCGGCGAGCACTCCATGACCGAGACGTTCGGCTCGACCGCCCACGGGGCAGGGAGAGTCATGAGCCGGACGCAGGCGAAAAAGGAGTTCTGGGGCGGCGACGTCCGGACCGACCTCCGGGATCAGGACCGCGTCTACGTCAAGGCACAGAGCGGCGCGACCGTCGCCGAGGAGGCCCCCGGCGTCTACAAGGACGTCGACGAGGTCGTGCGGGTCAGCGACGCGCTGGGGATCGGCGACAAGGTCGCGCGCACGTTCCCGGTCTGCAACATCAAGGGTTAGCGCACCCGGAACGGGTTGTCCTCGTCGGCGTCCTCATCGGGGTAGCGCTTTCGCGCGCTGAGCGTGACCGACGCCTCGGGCGTCTCGTCGTCCTCCCACGGGCTCTCGTAGACCGAGAGTTCGGCGTCGGTGACGGTCCATCCGGCCGATTCGAGCAGCTCGACGAGTTCGCGCTGATCGGCGAGGATCTCCTCGTCCATGGTTCCCGCTACGTCGTCAGCCCCCTTATCCTTCTGCCTGCTACGGCCGTCTGCCGGGTCCACGCGGACCACGCGGTCCGATCCCGGCCCCGATCTCGACGTACTCCGATGGCGGCGCGGGATCGACCTCCTCGCCGGCCTCGAACCGGACGAAACTCAGGTAGAAGGGCTCGCCACACCCGCCGGTGTCGCTCTCGTCCGCGAGGGTTCCGTCCTCCCCGCAGACGAACCGGACGCCGTCGCTCTCCTCGTAGGCCTCCTCGGGGGTGACGTACTCCCACCCCTCGAGGGGATAGGGCGTCACCGACTTGTCGGCGAGGTAGGCGTCGCGTTCGAGTTCGGCGATCGCTCCACAGCGCGGGCAGTAGTAGGTGACGGCGACCATAGTTCGTGTAGTGGCCGGGACCGTTTAGCTCTGCGGCGCGGCGACTGCCTGCTATCGATACCGCAGGCGACGGGGTGGCCGGCGCGAACGCAGGCGGCGCTTTCGCCGCCTGCGTGAGCGGGGCGGGGAAGGGCTGGCGTCCCTGAGAGCAGCCGTCCGGCCGGACGGCTGCGATGCGGTCCTGGCGGTCCCCGAAAACCTCCGGTTTTCGGGACCCAGAAAGGCCGCTTCGCGGCCTTTCTTAGGGACATGAAAAGGGCGAGCGGAGGCTGCCAAGCCGGAGCGAGGGCTTTCGTCGGAAGGTCTTTGCCCCGAGACCGAGAGGATCGGGTATGATCGACGAGACGGTCGAGGAGATCGAGGAGATGCAGACGCACAGTTCCTCGATCGTGGCTGTCAAGGCCGCCCGCGCGCTCTCGGAACTGACCGGCCGCGAGTACGCGACGGTCGAGGAGTTCGTCCGCGACGTCGAGCGAAACAGTTCGGTGCTCCGGCGGGCGAACCCCTCGCACGCATCGCTGTACAACGTCCAGCGGACGATCACGCGCGAGGTAGAGGAGGCAGACCCCCAGACCGTAGAGGAGGGGAAGGCGGCGCTCACGGCCGCGATCGAGAAGGTCGTCGACCGGATCGAGGACGGGAAGGCCCGGGCCGCGGCACACACCGCCGACTACCTCGAGGACGGCATGACGCTTCTGACCCACGACTACTCCTCGACGGTGAACGCGGCGATCGAGCGGGCTGTCGGCGGGGGCGTCTCGCTGTCGGTCTACGTCACCGAGGCCCGGCCCAGACTCGCGGGCCGCAAGACCGCCCGCCGACTCGCCGGGATGGACGGCGTCGAGCCGACGCTGATCGTCGACAGCGCCGCCGGCACCTACCTCGACGAGTGTGACTGCGTGCTGATGGGGATGGACTGTCTGGTGAGCGATACGCTCTACAACCGCATCGGCACCTATCCAATCGCGGCGACCGCCGCGGACCTCGACGTGCCGATGTACGTGACCGGATCGGGGGCGAAGCTCATCGACGGCGGCTTCGTCTTCGAGAACGAGTATCGCCCGGCCAGCGAGGTGATGCTCGAACCGGTCGAGGGGTTCGCAATCGAGAACCCGCTGTACGACGCGACCCCGGTTCGGCTTCTCGACGCGATCATCACCGACGACGGGGCCATGTCGCTCTGAAGCGGTCCTTCGAACCGAGCCCTCGAACGAGATCCCCGCGAGATGACCCGCCGGGCGCAAGAACTACCCGGTGGCCGCTCACACGGGGGACATGGACTGGTCCCACGAGGAGGCGATCGTCAACGGCGTCCGGCTCCACTACGTCGAGGCGGGGGAGGGACCGCTCGTCGTCCTCCTCCACGGGTTTCCCGAACACTGGTACAGCTGGCGCGAGCAGATCCCCGCGCTCGTCGAGGCGGGCTACCGGGTCGTCGCCCCCGACATGCGCGGGTACAACCGCTCGGAGAAACCGCCCGGCGTGAGCGCCTACCGGATCGGGAACCTCGTCGAGGACGTCCGCGCGCTGATCGCCCACTGCGGGGCCGACCGCGCCCACCTCGTCGGCCACGACTGGGGCGGCGTCGTCGCGTGGGAGGTCGCCGCCCGCCACCCCGACAGCGTCGATCGGCTCGTCGTCCTCAACGCACCCCACCCGAGCGCGTATCGCCGCGAACTCTGGAACCCCGAGTCCGATCAGGCGAAACGCTCGTGGTACGTGCTGTTCTTCCAACTGCCGTGGCTGCCCGAACTCCTCGTTCGAGCCGGGCGAGGGCGCCTGCTGGAATCGCTGTTTCGGGGAGGTGCAGCGAATCCCGAGGCGTTCGACGACGAGGCGATACGCCGCTACACGGAGGCCTGCCTGCGGCCGGGTGCGATGACCGCGATGCTCAACTACTACCGGGCGCTGTTCCGGGGGACGCTCCGCTCGAAGGTCCCCGGACGGAGCCTGCCCGATGCGACCACCAGCGACGGGCTGATCGGCCGGCCCACGCTCCTCGTCTGGGGCACGGACGACGAGGCGCTCTCGGAGCGCCTCACCGAGGGACTCGAAAAGTGGGTGCCAGACGTCGAGGTCGAACGGGTAGCGGGCGCGAGCCACTGGGTCCAACTGGACGCCCCCGAGCGGGTCAACGACGCTCTCGTCGGATTCCTCAGTCGAGGCTGACCCGCTCGCCGCTCGCGTCGCTCCCCTCGATCGCCGCGAGTACGCGCTGGGTCGCCAGTCCGTCCTCGAAGCTCGGTTCGAACTCGTCGCCCGATTCCACTGCGGAAAGGAACTCGTAGTTCTCGTGGACGAACGTGTGTTCCCAGCCGATGACGTGGCCCGGCGGCCACCAGTGGTCGATGTACGGGTCCTCGGGGTCCGTGACAAGGATCGTCTCGAAGCCCCGGGAGCCCTCGCTGAGGTGTTCGAGTTCGTTCAGCCGCTCGAGCGAGAACTTGATGCTCCCCTTCGACCCCTCGATCTCGATCGTGTGGTCGTTCTTGTGGCCGGTCGCGAAACGGGAGGCCTCGAAACTCCCCATCGCGCCGCTCTCGAACTCGGCCTGGGCGGTGTAGGCGTCGTCGACGGTCACCTCGCGGGTCTCGCCGTCCTCGGTGGGGCGTTCCTCGACGAACGTTCGGAGCTGGCCCGAGACCTCGGTGATCTCGCCTGCCCGTCCGCCGACGAGGAAGCGTGCGAGGTCGATCGTGTGCGCGCCCAGATCGCCGAGCGCGCCCGAACCGGCGAGTTCCTCGTCGTTTCGCCAGCTCCAGGGCGCCTCGGGGTCGACCAGCCAGTCCTGGAGGTACCGGCCCCGAACGTGGTGGATCTCACCGATCTCACCGCCCTCGATCAGTTCCTTCGCGTAGCGGATCGCGGGGACGAACCGGTAGTTGAAGGCACAGCCCGCGGGGACGCCCGCCTCGCGGTAGGCCTCGGTCATCGCCTCCGTCCCCTCCAGCGTCGGCGCGAGCGGCTTCTCACAGAAGACCGGTACCCCTGCTTCGAGCGCCTCGATCGAGTACTCGGGGTGGACGAAGTTCGGCCCGAGGTTGTAGAAGACGTCGACCTCCTGGATGGCCTCCGCGGGGTCGGTGGTCGTCCGCGAGAACCCCAGTCGCCCGGCGGCCTCCGCCAGTGCCTCCTCGTCGCGCCCCACGAGCACCTCCCGGTTGATCTCCGGTGCGTCCGGGAAGAACATCGGCAGGCGTGCCATCGCGTTCGAGTGGGCCTTGCCCATAAAGCGGTAGCCGAGTACGCCAATATCGAGCGTCATGTGGGCTCGTTCACCGCTCGTGTAGTTAGGAGTTTCCGTCCCGGAGGTGCTCGGTTCAGCCGTTGCGATAACAGGCCACGCCTTTATCCAGACGACTGTCGAGTATCTAATCGTCATGAAAGCGCTCCGCTGGCACGGCGAGGGGGACGTCCGCGTCGACGAGGTTCCCAAACCCGAGATCGAGGAGCCGACCGACGCGATCGTCGAGATCACCGCGACGGCGATCTGTGGCTCGGACCTGCACCTCTACAACGACTTCATGCCAGGGATGGAGGAGGGCGACATCCTCGGCCACGAGCCGATGGGCGAGGTCGTCGAGACCGGCGAGGCGGTCGAGAACCTCCAGGAGGGCGACCGGGTCGTGGTCCCCTTCACGATCAGCTGTGGCGAGTGCTGGTTCTGCGAGAACGATCTGTACTCGCTGTGTGACGAGACAAATCCGAACGCCGAGATGGCCGCCGAATCGATGGGCCACTCCCCGGCCGGCCTCTTCGGCTTCTCGCACACCCTCGGTGGGTACGACGGCGGGCAGGCCGAGTACCTGCGGGTACCCCACGCCGACGTCGGACCGATCACGATCGACTCGGACCTCTCGGACGAGGAGGTGCTGTTCCTCTCGGACATCTTCCCGACGGGCTACATGGCCGCCGAGAACGCCGAGATCGAGGACAACGACACCGTCGCAGTCTGGGGCTGCGGTCCCGTCGGCCAGTTCGCCGTCCAGAGCGCGTGGATGATGGGCGCGGATCGGGTGATCGCGATCGACCGGATCGAAGAACGACTGGAGATGGCCGAGGGCCACGCCGACACCGAGGTGATCGACTACTCCGAGGACGACGTCTACGAGTGGCTGATGGACGAGACCGACGGGCGCGGGCCGGACCGGTGTATCGACGCCGTCGGCTCGGAGGCCCACCACACCTGCGTCGACGTCCCCGACGAGCCGGATCGCCCGTACGTACTCCAGGAGGCGGTCAAGTCCTGTCGCAAGGGCGGGACGCTCTCGATCCCCGGCGTCTACATCGACGGGATGGACGACGCGCCAATGGGCCCGCTGATGAACAAAGCCCTCACAGTGAACACCGGCCAGACCCACGTCCAGGCCTACCTGAACCCGCTGCTCGAAAAGATCGAAAACGGCGAGATCGACCCGGCCGAGATCATCACTCACCGGGGCTCGCTCGAGGACGGTCCGGAACTCTACGAGACGTTCAATAACAAGGACGACGACTGCATCAAGGTCGTTCTGGAGCCGTAAGGGCTCTATTCGGCCCAGTAAGCCTCGCCTGGCGTCGTCTCAAAGACCGCCCGTTCCAACAGGTCGACGGCCTTCTCCAACCCCTCGTTCGCGCTCGTCAGCGAGTCCTCGTGCTCGATGCTGAGCACGTCGTCGTAGCCGACCATTCTGAGAGTACTCACGACGTCCTTCCAGTGGCTCTCGCCGTGGCCATACCCGATGGAACGGAAGAGCCACGACCGCTCCGGCTCGTCGGTGTACGGCGTCGTGTCGAGCACGCCCTTCTCCCTCGCCTGGGCCTCGTAGACCTTGGTGTCCTTCGCGTGGACGTGGTGGATCGCGTCGCGCTCGCCGAGATACCTGATCGCATCAGTAATGGAAATCCCCTGCCAGTACAGATGCGAGGGGTCGAAGTTCGCGCCGATGCGTTCGTTGGTCTCCTCGCGCAGTCGGGCCAGCCCGTGGGGTTCGTACACCAGCATGTTCGGGTGCATCTCGATGGCCACGTCCACGCCGTGATCCGCGGCGTGCTCCGCGATCTCGCGCCAGTAGGGAATCGCGACCTCCTCCCACTGGTACTCGTGGGCGTCGGCGTGCTCGGTCGGCCACGGCGCGGTGATCCAGTTGGGCACCTCGTCGTTCGGTCCCCCGGCCGGGAGCCCCGAAAAGCAGGTGACGACGCCGACGTCGAGTTCGTCGGCGAGTTCGATGGCCTCGCGGAGTTCCGTGTCGGCCTCGTTCGCGTGTCCGTCGTCGGGGTGGATCGGGTTGTTGTGGGTCGCGAGCGCGCTGATCCGCAGGTCGTGTTCGTCGAGTTGGTCCCGTAGCTCCGACTGGGCCTCCTCGTCGCCGAGGTACTCCTCGCGGGGCAGGTGGTCGTCGCCAGGGGCCCCGCCACAGCCGAGTTCGACCGCGCCGACGCCGATGTCGGAGAGATACGAAAAGGCCTCTTCACGGGACTGTCCGCCCAGCGGGACGGTGAGTACGCCGATGTCCATACGGGGGCGTGAACTCGGACGAGAATAAATCCCGGTGGTCGCGCTCACTCGACGACCATCGGCCGTTCGTCGAACCGGATCGTCCGTCCCTCCTCGCTGGAGCGGTAGATCGCGTCGATCACCCGCTGGACGAGCAGCCCCTGTTCGACGGTGTTTCGCCCCGGTGGCTCGCCCTCGGCGACCGCCTGCAGGAAGGTCTCCTGTTCGGCGGCGTGGGCGTCTCGCTCGCGGGTCTTGACCTGCGTGTCGTTGAAATGCGGCGAGCCGTCGGCGCTGGTCTCGTAGATGGTCATCTCGCCGCTCGCCCGGTCGAAGCGGGCCCCGGCGTCGCTACCGCGAACGACGAACTCGTTGTCCGTCGGGCGGTTGGCCGCCCACGCGACCTCCAGCGAGACGGTCTTGCCGTCCGCACAGCGGATGAAGGCGCTGACCGAGTCCTCGACGTCGAAGCGCTCGTGTCCCCCGTCGTCGCCCCACATCTGGAGGTAGGTGTAGTCCTCGCGCGTCCCGAACTCCGCGCGAGTCACGCCGGTGACCTCGCGTATCTCGGGGAAGTCGAGCACGTAGAGCGCGAGGTCCAGCGCGTGGACGCCGATGTCGATCAGCGCGCCGCCGCCCGCGATCTCGCGAGAGGTGAACCACGAACCTCGGCCGGGGATCCCGCGCCTGCGGACGTAGTTGGCCTCGACGTGCGAGAGGTCGCCGAACCGGCCCCGATCGCGTTCGGTCGTCAGCACCTCGATCGAGGGGAGATACCGGTTGTGGAAGCCGACCATACAGAACCCCTCGGAGGCCTGGACGGCCGCGGCGATCCGTTCCGCGCTCTCGACGGAGTGGGCGAGCGGCTTTTCGAGCAACACGTCGAGCCCCGCGTCGAGCGCCGACACCGCGTACTCCTCGTGGAACTTGTTGGGCGTGGTGACGATGATCGCGTCGGCGATCGAGTAGAGTTCCTCGTGGTCCTCGTAGGTCGCGACGCCGTAGTCGCGTTCGAAGCGCTCGCGAGCCTCGGGGAGAACGTCCATCCCGCCCACGATCTCGGCCCCGTAGTTCCGCAGGCGGTCCGCGTGGTAGCGACCGATGTTTCCGAGGCCGATGACCCCGATTTTAACGTCTCGTGGATCGTTCATTGGAGGAACTAGCGAAAGTCATGGGATTACCCTTTCGTTCATGCTCGTGTCGGGTGGTTCACGTGTCGTTCGTCGTACGGCGCTACTTCGTCCACTCGCGTCGTGTACGTATTGTTATGCTGACGATAAAGGACGCTCAGTCGGTGTCCCCGACGCCGCGCTCCGGCGTGCCCGACTCGGCGCTCGCGATGTCGACGAGACCGTGACGCAGCGCCTCGCCCGTCTCGTCGTCGAACAGGTGGATCCGTGAGCGATCGAGGACGACCTGAACGTCCTCGTCGACGTCGATCTGCGTGTCGGGGTCGACGCTCATCAGCAGCTGGTCGGCGGTCGCCTCGCCGCCCTCGATCTCCATGCTCGTCTCGGTGTCGTCGCCGGTGACGAGGTAGACGAACACCTCGTTGCCCATCGGTTCGAGGACGTCCGTCCGGGCGTCGATGAGCCCCGTGGAGTGGTCGACGCCGCCGGCGGTGCGTTCGAGGTAGACGTCCTCGGGCCGGACGCCGACGGTCACGCTGTCCCCGGGCGCGAGTCCGTCGGTCGTCGAGGGGTCGAACTCGATCGTGAAGTTCTCGGTCTCGAGAGCGTCGCTCGTCACGTCGGCCTCGACGAAGTTCATCGAGGGCGAGCCAATAAAGCCCGCGACGAAGCGGTTCGCCGGTTCGTTGTAACAGGTGAGCGGCGGGGCGATCTGCTGGAGTTTGCCTGCGTTGATCACCGCGATCCGGTCGGACATCGTCATCGCCTCGGCCTGATCGTGCGTGACGTAGACGATCGTGGTGTCGAGCCGCCGGTGAAGCCGCTGGAGCTCCGTGCGCATGTGCACCCGGAGCTTGGCGTCGAGGTTCGCGAGCGGTTCGTCCATCAGGAACACGTCGGGTTCGCGGACGAGCGCGCGGGCGATGGCGACGCGCTGGCGCTGGCCGCCCGACATCTCGTCGGGCATCCGGTTCAGCATCCCCTCGAGTTGGACGATGTCCGCGGCCTCCTCGACCCGCCGGTCGATCTCCTCCTTCTCGTACTTCCGGAGCCGGAGGCCGAAGCTGATGTTCTCGTAGACGTCCATGTGGGGAAACAGCGCGATGTTCTGGAACACCATCGCGATGTTCCTGTCCTTCGGCGGGAGGGTCGTCACCTCCCGATCGCCGATGTAGATCGCACCCTCGGTCGGCTTGGTCAACCCGGCGATCGTCTCCATCGTCGTCGACTTGCCACACCCCGAGGGGCCGACGAAGGTGACGAACTCGCCGTCCTCGATCTCCATGTTCATGTCGTCGACTGCCGTTACGTCCTCGTAGCGTTTCGTGACGTGTTCGAGTCGTACTCGTGCCATTGGTGTATTACTCCTTGAGTGCTCCCGCGGTGAGCCCGCTGACGATCTTCTCCTGTGCGACGACGACCAGGATCGCGACCGGCAACACCCCGATGATCGAGGCGGCGGCCATCAGGTTGTACAACACCTGGTACTGCGTCTGGTACCCCAGGATCCCGTCGAGGATCGGCGCCCAGTTCTGGGGCTGGCCGTCGGTCATCAGGAACGAGAAGAAGAACTCGTTGTAGACGCCGATGAACGTCAGCACGCCGGCGGTCGCCACGCCGGGCGCCGACAGCGGGATGATCACCCGGAACAGCGCCCCCAGTCTGGTCGTCCCCTCGACACGCGCGGCGTCTTCAAGCCCGTCGGGGATCTGCGAGTAGAACGTGGTGAGGATGAAGATCGCGAGCGGCATGAACAGCGCGCTCAGCGGGATGATCAGCGCCGACGGCGTGTTGTAGAGGGTCCCGTTGCTCAGGAGCGGTGCGATGATCGGAATCCTGCTGTTGAACAGGTCGTTCAGCGGGATGAAAAAGGCCGCTGGCGGGAAGAACGAGACGATCAACACCAGCAGCATGAGCGGAGCCTTGCCGGGGAACCGCAGACGCCCGAAGACGTAGCCCGCCAGGCTCGCGATGACCAGCACGAACGCCGTCGCGACCGTCGCGATCACGAAGCTGTTGAACATGTAGCGGTGGAACGGCAACACCTGAAACACCTCGATGAACGCGCCGGGGTTGAAGCCGTTCGGCGTGAGGACGATGTCCTGAATCTGGCCTTCCGGCGTGAGCGCGACCATCAACAGCCAGTAGAACGGGAACAGCGTCGTCACGAGCATGACGATCGTGGCGGTGTAGAACAGCGACTTATAGGCGCGTTCGGGGTTCGAGATAGATTTCGAGACCCACCGCTCGAGCGGACCGCGATCCAGCTCCGGTTCCTCCTGTCGTGTCTCCGTGGTCCGGGTTTGAGTTTCGGTTTCTGCAGCCATCAGTAGAGCCCTCCTTCGCTGTCGCGGAACTTGACGATGTACACCGAGATCAGCAGCCCGATGATCGCCGCCGTGATGAACGCGATCGCCGCGGCCGTCCCGTATATCCGCGTCCCGCCGAACAGCCCCTCGATCACCATGCAGGTCATCGAGGGGACGGTGGTACAGCCGGCGGTCGACTCGATCAGCCCGTAGATGCGCATCGCCTCCATCGTCCGGAACAACATTGCGACCAGCAACGCGGGCAACACCAGCGGGAACGTAATCATCTTGAAGCGCTGCCACGGCGACGCTCCGGACACCTTCGCGACGTCGTAGAGGCTGCGATCGACGCTCTGGAGCCCCGCGAGGATGAGCAGCGCCATGAACGCCGAGGTCTTCCAGACGTCGGCGATCAGGACGATGAAAAAGGAGTCCTGGCTGCTCGCGAGCGGGTCGGAGCCGAACAGCCCGAGCGACTGCATCACGCCGCTGCCGAAGCCGACGGTCGGCTGGAAGAACAGGAAGAAGATCATCCCCTGGATGACGATCGGCACTGCCCACGGGATGATGATCGCGACCCGAACCCAGCGTCGACCGCGGAAGTCCTGATCGAGCACGAGCGCCTGTCCGAACCCGATCAGCGTCGTGAAGAGTACGTTCAGCAGAGCGAACGCCATCGTCACGAACAGCGCCTGCTGGAAGAACGGCGTCCCGAGTTCGATGAAGGGGAACCCGCCGACGAGTTCGATGTCCAAGAACTGTCGTGCCAGCCTGACGTCGCCCGTGAGGACGTTGACGTAGTTCTCGATGCCGACGAAGCCGCCGATCGATTGCGCCCCCCGCGTCTGGTCCGCGAGCAGGGACATCCGGAACGTCGCGGCCAGCGGCCAGAAGGCGACGAGCGTGAGCAGCGCGAACGCCGGCGTCAACAGCAGGTAGGCGTAGGCCGACTCGCTCAGGTTCTCGATCCAGTCGGTCGCGGGTGCGAGGACGCCCCGATCCCTACCGGTTCCCGTCTCTCCGGTGCCGGTGTCAGTTGCCATCTTCCTCCTCCAGTTGCGCTACGGCCTGTTCGCTGTCTCTCAGCCGTTCGTGTAGGTCCGCCATCGCCTGCTCTGGGGATTTCGACCGAGTGTACGCGTTGTGTACCTCGATGTAGATGTGCGCGGACTGCTCGGTCCAGACGTCGCTCACCGGCCGCGGTACTGCGCGATTCCCGACGAACCGAAGCGTGTCGGTGTAGCGGCCCAGCGGTTCGGTCTCCTGAACCGTGTCGGACTCGAGGAGTTCGATGTTCGGCGGGAACCACGACCCCACCTCGAACAGCGTGAGCTGGACGCTTTCGGCCGTGAACGCCTCGAGGATCTGAACACACTCGTCGAGGCGTTCGGTGCCCGGATTGATCGCCAGATGCCAGCCCCCGAGGGCGACGCGCGAACCGCCGAGCCCATCGTACTCGGACTCCTCCTCGGGCACGCCGTAGGGCATCGGCATGGTGCCGATGGCCTCGCCGAAGGCGTCCTCGGTGGCAGTCTCCGCGATCGCGAACGGCCAGTTGCGGTGGGCGACGGCGTTCCCGTTCTGGAACGGTCCGAGCGACGTGTCCTCGATCCACTGGACGATCGAGGTGGGCGAGATCTGCTCGAATCCCTCAAGGGCGTGTTCGTCCTCCTCGCCGTACATGAACGATCGCATCATCCGGATCGCGTTCAGGACGGGCTCTTCCTCGACGGTGACTTCGCGACCGCCGGCGTCGAAGATCTGGTCGAGACCGTTGAAGTACGCGCCGCCCCAGCCGGACATGGTCTCGTTGAACGTACAACACGAGAGCCCCTCGTAGGCCGACGCCTGCGTCGTGAAGCCGAAGTCGAGGCCGGCCTGTTCCTGGGCGTCGGCGACGACCCGGGAGAACTCCTGCCACGACATCGGCTGCGTCGCCCAGCCGCTCGTATCGTACCCCGCCTCCTCGACGAGGTCCCTCCGGTAGAGCATCACCGGGAAGTCGGGGAACAGCGGTAGGGCGTTCAGATTACCGGTCTCGGGATGGGAAGCCGTCTCGACCGACATCGGAAGGTAAGTGTCCTGGATGCGGTTGAGAACCTCGTTGGAGAGGTGTTCCTCCAGATTCACCGTCTGCTCTCGCAGGATGAAGGGGATGGTCCACCCCGAGTCCATCATGAAGATGTCCGGCGGTGCCCGCCCGGCCTCGAGCGCCGACTGGATGTCCTGTCGGCGTTGTTCTGTGTTGTTCGCGGCCGCGCGGACTTCGTAGGTGATGCTCTCGTCGAGACCGGCCTCGTGGAGGGCTTCCAAGAACGGGTCCCGATAGTCCTTGAAGTCGGAGTCCGCGTGGATGATGACGGTGTCCTCTTGGGCACTCCCGAGACAACCCGCGAGACCGAGCGATCCTGCCGTGACGCCCGAAGCACCGGCCGCCTTGACGAACGTGCGTCTCGATACTCCGGAGCGTCGTCTGTTGTTCCCTCGCCCCATCTCTGGCTGACAGACGGATCTTTCCTATTTAGTTGTTTTGTATAGCGATACTACGAGCGTTGTAAATCGTCTCGTGGCCGCTCAGGCGTCCGGAAACCGATACAGCGCCTCGTTGCACGCCGGACAAATCAGGACGGTCCCCTCGAGTTGGGTACGTGTTCGAACGCCTCCACAGCAGTGTGGCCTCGTCTCCTCGGTGGGCGTCTCGCAGTCCGGACAGCGATCGAGAAATCCGCGCAGCGCACGGGCGGCGACGAGGCGGTCCCGTCGGGACGACTCGGGCACGTGCGCCGCCAGCGCCCGTTCGGCCGCGACCTCCGCGATCACGACCGGTCGTGACACCCACGCCTCGCCGCCCTCGGACCCCGTGAGGGCGAACAGGGGCCGGTCCGCGTCGAGCAGTTCGACGTCCGTCTCCTCGGTCGCCGCCGCGGTCGCCTCGACCAGTTCCTCGTCGGAACGCGCCCGCAGCCGCGCCATCTCCTCGCGCCAGTCGTCCCTGAACGGTTCGTCGAGGTGGAGGCGTTCCCCCGCCGGAACGAGTATCCCCGCCTCGACGAGCGTTTCGAGCGTTCGCTCGCCGACGTCCTCGTCGGCCTCGGCGAGCGACCCGGGGAGCGGACGGGCCGGTTCGTCGGCCAGCGCCTCCCGAACGCGAGCGGTGAGCCGTGGGGTGTAGGGGACTAGGTAGCCGCGGTACCGGATCGCGCCCGCGCCCGCGAGCAACGCAGCGAGCGCGAGCAGGGGGGAGAGCGCCGCGAGCGCGAGACAACAGACCAGAAGGATCGCGCCGTTGGCGACGGTACAGGGGAGACAGCGGTTCTCCCCGGTGTACTCCGGGCGACGGAGTTCGATGGGTCCCATCGGCGTTCGTTCTCGCGGGGACGGTATCAGCGTTCCGTCGACGGGCTACAGCTCCGACCGGGCGGGGCCGGCGGCCCCCGACGAGGCGTAGACGTCGTCTAGCTGCTCGCTCAACAGCCGTTTGAGCCGTTCGGGGTTAGGAACGTTGTGGAGCGTGATCTCGACCTCGCCGGTGCCCGCGCTGGTGATGATCACGTCGCCATAGGAGAGCGTGCGTTCGAGCACCGTCTGACTGAATGAGGTGTTCTGGACCCGTTCGTAGCGGATCTGGGTCACGTCGCGCGCGATCAGCCCCTCCTTGTGGTAGACCTCCGCGGTCGTGATGACGTAGCCCGTCGAGATCCGCCGGTAGTACGTCCAGCCCGCCACCGCGAGGCCGGCGGCGATCCCGAGGACCCCGACGAGCGCGAACTCCCCGAGCAGTATCGCCCCGGCCACCCCGGCGACGATCAGCACGGCCCCGAGCGCGAACCCACCGAGGTAGGGGACGACACTCGGGTGGCCGGCCCAGAGAACCTCCTCGTCGGGCCCCAGGTCGAGCCAGTCCGCACCGCCAAAGCGCGCCGGCAACTCTGCCATACCTGTCAGGTAGGACGGAGCCGCAAAGAGCGTTCCGCCCTACTCGATCGCCTCGACGGTGATCCGGGTCGCCTCGACCTCCTCGACGATCGCGCCCCAACCGCCGACGCGGACCTCGCCGTCGTCGGTGGCGACGATCAGCGTCGCCTGCCCGGCGTAGGCGGCGATCGTCGGGTCGGCGCCGGCGTGCGTCGACTGGGTCGTGTACGTACAGTCGACGACCCGGCCGACGATCGAGCAGTCTTCGCCGGTGTCGGTCCGCCGGCCCTCGACCGTGACGAACAGCGTCCCGCCGGATTCGATGGCGGGTTCGAGGTCGCGCAGACACTCGCGGAGGCCGGCGTACGTGATCGGCGGTTCGGTCGGCCGACCCGAGTAGTGGACCTCCCAGACGTCCCACAGACAGAGGGCGAAGAACCAGTGAAACACGTAGGCGTGAGTCCGGTCGTCGACGATCACGCCGTACTCGTTGATCGAATCGGTGTGCGGGACGAAACACAGCTCCGAGCGGTCGACGAGCACGACGAAGGGCGAGGGAAGCGGGCGGTAGCGCGCCTCGGTGCAGGCCGCTTCGAGCGTCTCTGCCGCGGGCAACGAGTCCTCGTCGCCGTGGAGCGAGAGTCGGACGTCGACGCCGCGGTCGATCGCCGCCGCGAGCGCGGGTTCGAGGTCCGTGAACTCCTCGGGAGTGAGCGACGCCTGCACCCGGTCGGTCGCGCCCTCGATCGCCCCGCGGGCGTGGTCGAACACCGTCTCGAACCGGCCGACGATCCGCGCCTCCCCGAGACCGGTGTGGGGGCGTTCGTACCGCTCTTCGACCGCGTCGCTCGCCCACGCGAAGCGCTCGGCCCGCGCGGAGAGGTCGTCGGTGATCCGGTCGAGGTCGCTCACGCGGGCGTGGAGGCGATCCTGTTCGTAGGTCTCGACGTAGCCGGCGGCCTCGAGGTCGCGCAACACGTCGTAGATCCGGGGGTCGGGCACGCCGCTGGCCTGTGCGATCGTCCGGGCCGAGGCGGCGCCCAGATCCAACAGCGCGACGAAGGCGGCGGCCTGATACGGCGAGAGCCCTCCCTGCTCGAGGACCGCCGCGAGGTCTTCGTCATCGCTCGGCATACGTGTCCGTCCACGCCACGGGCGATAAACGCACCGTTCGCCTCACAGGTCGCCGGTCGCACGCGACCAGACCGGCGTCTTGGGTTCCTCGAGGCGTTCGATCTCCTCGTCGGCGAGCGAGACCGCCACCGACGCGGCGTTCTCCTCGAGGTGGTCGAGCGAGCGAGGCCCGATGATCGGCGCGTCGACGACCTCCTTTTCGAGGAGCCACGCGAGGCTGACCTGCGCCGGCGTGACCCCCTTCTCGGCGGCGAGGTCGCGGACGACGTCGAGCACCGCCCAGTTCTCCTCGGTGAAGCGCTCGCGAGTGTGGTCGTCGGTGGCCGCCCTGCCCTCGTCGGGTTCTTCGCTGCGGTCGTACTTGCCGGTGAGAAAGCCCCCTCCTAACGGCGACCACGGGATCACGCCGACCCCCTGATCCCGGCAGACGGGCAAGAGGTTCTCCTCCTCGTGGCGGTCGACGAGGCTGTACTCGGGTTGCATCGAGACGAACCGTTCATACCTACTGAGCTCGCTCTCGTAGAGCGCCTTCGCGAACTGCCAGCCCATCATCGTCGAGGCGCCGATGTACCGAACGAGGCCCTCGTCGACGAGATAGCTGAGCGCCGAGAGGGTCTCCTCGATCGGCGTCGAGTCGTCCCAGCGGTGGATCTGATACAGGTCGATGTAGTCGGTGCCCAGTCGCTCCAAACTCGCCTCGCACTGGTCGATGACGTGTTTCCGCGAGAGCCCTCCCTGATTGGGGCCCTCGCCCATGGACCCGTAGACCTTGGTGGCGATCACGAGCTCCGAGCGGTCCCGGCCCTCGATCGCCCGGCCGACGATCTCCTCGCTCTCGCCGCGGGAGTAGACGTTCGCGGTGTCCAGGAAGTTGATTCCCAGATCGAGCGCGCGGTCGATGAGTTCGCGGCTCTCCGCTTCGTCGTCGATCATCCACGGCTGGTCGCTCCCGAAGTTCATACAGCCCAGACAGAGCCGCGAGACCTCCAGACCCGTCGAGCCGAGCGTGGTGTACTCCATGTCGACGTCGGATTCGCCGTCCATGGCTGGGCATCGATGCAGGCGGGCAAAAGGGTGGCGCCGGTCCCGTCAGCGTTCCGACTCGCGGAGGATCAGCGGGCCGATCGCGAGCGTCCGTTTCGCGACCGTCGCGATGCGCGCGATGTAGGAGATGAGCAGGAGGAACGGCAGCAGCGTGAACGTAAAGGCCGCGCCGATGATCAGGATCGAGTCGCTCACCCCGACGGTCGTGTTCGGGAACGAGATCCCGCTGTAGAAGCCGAGCATGCTACCGGCGACGAGCAGGGCGGGAACGGAGGTATAGAGGATCATCTGCGAGAGGTCGATCAGCGCCCACTCGAAGTACAGCGTCTTGACGTGTTCGCGCGCCGGCCCGAACATGGACAGCGTCGACTTCAGGTCGTCAAGCAGTCCCACGTTCTCCTCCGTGAGGCTGTCGGAGTGGTCGTTCGCGATGCGCTCGATGTGGAAGATCTTGATCCCGTAGTTGTAGTTGAGCGCGGCGTTGAGCACGCCGAACGAGCCGAAACTCGCGCCCCGCAGTTCGTCCCGGACCTGCTCCGCGTTCCCGATCACGCTCTCGGTGTACTCGTCGACCTCCGCGCGGAGCTGGTCGTCCTCGTTGTCGGCGATCGACGCGCGCAACAGCTTGGCCTGTCGCTCGGTCAGGCTGACGATCTCGCGCAGGAACGCCGAGGGGTCGGCGGGACTCGGCAAGCCGATCATCTCCTCGGTGTACTCCCGGAAGTCCATCGTGTTGCTCATGCGCTCGCGTTGCTCGCCCAGCGGGCCGTTCTCCTGTGAGATCACGAGCTGGCTGATCGTGACGACGAGCGTCGTCCCGGTGATGATCGCGCTGATCATCGTCGAGAACATGTACTCGATCATGCTATCGCGGCGGAGCGACGACTCGAAGTCGGGGACGAACCACTCCCCGATCACGACGAACGCGACGAAAAAGCCGAGCGCCAGCAGGCCGGTGATGAGCAGGCGGTTTCCCGTGAGGGTGGCCCAGAGCTTGATCCGGCTCTCGTTCGAGCGCTCGCGCATCGTGTTGGCGGTACCGATCTCCGCCTCGGCGTCGGACTCGATCGCCGTGTCGACCCCCGGGTCCGTCGGAACGTCCGTTCCCTCGTCCGGGTTCGAATCGCGGTCCGAACTCATGTCGAGGGGTCGACGGGCCGTTTGAACACCAGGTACTTCGTGCCGCCGCCGGTGTACTCGACCGTGGCGGCGAGTTCCCAGCCCTCGGCCCCGAGCTCGTTGAGCTGCGTCTTCGGGTCGGTCGCCTCCTTTTTCGTCGCTTCCCTCGGCGGTCTGAGCGTCTCGTACTCCCAGCGGACGCCGTCGTGACTCATCGGTCGTACTACCGCGCTCCACGCCAAAGTAGCCGTGGTCTGCACGCTCCGTTCGTTCGGTTCGCCGACAGGAGTTACGGGGAGGGGACCTGATCGCGGCCGACGTGGATCTCGTGGGCCTCGATCTCCTCGAAGGCGGCGACCCGCCCGCCGACCGAGACCTCGCCGTCGTCCGTCTCGACGGTCATGGTCGCGACCTCCTCGGTGTCCTCGAAGTCGACGCCCGAGACCCGCCCGCGGACGACGCGTGGCTCGCCGGTCTCGACGTCGCGGCCCTCGACGCTGGCGAAGAACTCGCCGCCGATCTCGTGGACGTCCTTCACGCACCGGCGAATCGAGGCGTACTTCCGGGGGAAGGGCCGCCCGTCGCCGTTCTCGGCGAGCGTCTCGGCGGTGGTCCAGAGGACGGTCCCGAAGAAGCCCGAGACGAGAAAGCCGAGCGCCGAGCGGTTGAAGATCACACCGTAGCGGTCGCGGTCGTCGCGGATCGCGTCCTGCGTCGCGTACACCGAGTACTCCCCGTCCGCGACGACGAGCACGGGCGTCGTGATCCCGCGGCGCGCGCGAGCGACGGTCGAGACCTCCCCGTAGGGGAACTCCTCGGGCGAGGGTGCGCCGCTCGCGGGCGTGACGAGCAGTTCGATGCTGACGCCCGAGGAAAGCGCCTCGCGGAGGTCCTCGGCGAAGCGGTCGAGGAGGTCGGGCGTCAGCGAGAGGATGAGTTCGTACTCGGCGGCCTCGATCACCTCGCCGAGGTGGCGTAGGATCGTCGAGCGGGACTTCACCAGCGAGACGGCCTCGGTCTCGCGGGCGGGTGCGGTGTAGCGCGCTTCCAGTTCGTCGACCATCTCGTCGAGCGATCCCCGAACCCGCCCGAACGCTTCCTCGGGGTCGACCGCGATGATCTGCATCGGGCGAGTCTCCCGGAGTTCGACCAGCCCGCGATCGGAGAGGCTCCGGACGGTGTCGTAGACGCGTGGCTGGGGGATGTCCGTTCGATCGGCGATCTCGCTCGCGGTGAGCTGGCCGTGTTCGAGAACGGTGAGATAGGCGTCGATCTCGTACTCGCCGAGGTTGAACCGCTCGCCGACGGCTTCGAGCGTCGAGCGTAGATCGGGGCTGACCATGGACCGTCTTGCCGCCGCGAGCATATTATATATCCGGATTCGAGTAGCACGTCGTTTCGAAACCGAGTTACATGAACATCCGGTCGTCGGGTCGCTCGTGGGTCTCGGCGGCTTCGAGGCGCTCGGAGAGTTGGGCGTAGTGATTCTGGACCTCGCTCGCGAACGCCTCGAGGGGCCCGGTGTCGAAGTCGAGGTCGTAGACCGCCTTCAGCGTCGAGAGCAGCCGGAGGGCCGCCTCGGCGTCGGGGGTCTGGGCGTGGACCGGCGTGACGAACACGCCCACCCCGAGGTCGGTGTCCATCCCGCGCTCGACGAGGCTCGCGTTCACGCCGTCGAGAAACCCCATCCCCATCGGGTCGACGTCGGTCCCCTCCAACCGGTCGCGGTGGTAGTCCTCGGTGGCGATGTAGAAGGTGCGGTGGTCCTCCGGACCGTGGGCCAGCGGGATCCCCGAGAGGACGGCGACCTCGTCGATCGCGTTGCGGTCGGTCCACCCGAGAATCGCCCGGCTGAACGGGTCGGCCGCCTGCACGGGGACGAACAGTTCTCCCACGAGGACGGTGATGTCGAGATCCGACCGGGAGTACAGCCGGGTGTGGTGGCGCGGACGGCCCTCCGCGAACGGGGTGATCGAGGGGAGGGCCTTGGCGGTGATGTGGCCCGTCTCCTCGAGGTCGAGCTGCGTGGTGAGGTAGTCGACCGCCGTCAGCCCGGCCAGCCCGAACTGCGAGAGTCCGACGAGCAGGGTATCGCCCGTTTCGCCGGCCTCGTGGGTCACGCGAAACGACGCCTCGACGGGGTTCTGAGCCATGACAGGGGTACGACCGGTAGCGTCGTTATTCTATCGCCCGATACGGGTCGGTGATCGGACCCCGCAGGGCGTGAGACGACAACACTTTGGGCGGTCCTCGTGGAACTAGGGACGATGCAGATCGGGCAGACGATCGCCGAGACGATCGAGAGCTTCCTCCAGTGGCTCGTCACCTCGATCACGGGCCGGCTGTTGCTCGCGCTCGCGGTGGTCTTCGTCGGCTGGTACGTCTCGGGCGTGGTCGTCCGGATGCTCGGGCGGCCCGTCGCCCAGCGCTTCGAGCGCCAGAGCCTCTCGCGGACGATCCTCCGCACCATCAAGATCGGCGTGATCCTGTTCTCGGTGGCGATCGCGGCCGGGATCCTCGGCGTCGGCGTCGGCAACATATTCCTCTCCGTGACGGTGATCTCGGCGGTGGTCGGCGTCATCCTCGCGCCCGTCATCGGGAACTACGTCGGCGGGCTGTTCGTCCTCGCGGATCAGCCCTACGAGATCGGCGACATGATCGAGATCGTCGACGCCCAACAGCGGGGGTTCATCGAGGACATCACGCTCCGCTACACCAAGGTGCTCACCGAGGACAACTCGGTGCTCGTGATCCCCAACGCCACCATCAGGGAACGGGACGTGATCAACTACACCGCCGAGGACGAGCGCACGCGGATGACGATGGACATGACCGTCACCTACGAGGGCGACCTCGCGGAGGCGCGCCGGCTGGTCGTGCGGGCGGCCCGGCAGGCCGAGGGCGTCATCGCCGGCGGCCCGACGATCCGCGTCGGCAACGCGCGGTATCCCGCCCGCCCGACCTGTCAGATCCGCGAGTACGCCGACCACGGCGTCGGACTCAGGCTTCGCTACTGGGTGCGAACGCCCTACTACGCCTCGAAGGTCCAGTCGGAGATCCAGGAACGGATCTGGAAGGAACTCGACGACGCCGACGTCGGGATCCCCTACCCCCACACCCACGTCGTCTTCGACGAGACCAGCGGCGAGGCCCGCGTGGCGATGGAGCGCGCCGAAGATCGGGTCCGGCCCGATCCGGACGTCAGCCGCCGACCGTGATCACGGTGCAGTCGAGGTGGTTCCTGAGGAAGCTCTCGATGTCGGGATCGCGTACCAGCCGGTTGATCAGGCGCTTCCAGCGCGAGGCCTGTCTGTTGCCGATGACGACGATGTCGGCGTCCTCGGCCGCGATCTCGTCGAGTATCGTCTCCTCGACCAGGAAGCCCGACCGGACCACGTACCGCACGGTCGGCAACCGACCGAACTCGGTCTCGACCGCGCGCTTCAACTCCGCACGCGTGATCGGATGACCGTTCTGATAGAGGTTGACGTGTAACACGGTCAAGTCGGCGTCGTCGTCTTCTGCGACGTCGAGCGCGCGCTCGACGGTCCGTTTCGAGCGGGCCGAGAGCGGGTACCGGACGGGAACGACGACGCGGGTCACACCCGATTCTCGCCCGCCGACTGGCGTCAACCTTTCCCTTCGATACGGCGTCCCCACCCGTCTATCGCCGGGCCGATCCCCCTCTCGCGGGCGTAGCCGTCGTGACGGCGTCCGAGCTTCGACGCCCACATCGCTGGTCGAACCGGTAGGAGAGCCGTCGAAGCGATCGATCGTCCGCGTTGGGCGGGCGTCAGTGAGCGTATCGCGCGATGGCGTCGCGCAGCGTCAGAACGCTGATCCCCCGCTCCGTGACCCACGACAGCGTCTCGCGAATCCGCTCTTCCGTCACCTCCTCCTTGAACGTGTGCGCGCCGATCACCCCGAGCGCTCCCCGCTCGGCGACCTCGTCGAGGTCCCGGCGCACCGACTCGCGCGAGGTGAACTCGATGAAGTAGTCCCGACGCGTGTAGTAGGGATCGAACCCCTCGGGATCATTGATGCGCGAGCCGTGGCGCGCATTCGCCACCCCCGAGTAGTACTCGGCGACGAACTCGCGGGAGTAGTCGTCGAAGTTGTCGTACGGCGCCAACAGGGTGTCGACCGCAAAGCCCGCGCGTTCGAGCGCGCGCTTCGAGTCGCCAAGCGCGGCGTGCATCTGCTCGGCCGGATACCTAACTCTCGTCTCGCCCGCGACACACGTCTCGTCGATGGGTTCGTCGACCGCGATGTATCGACCGGTGCCGTCGCTGCCGTAGTCGCTCACAGCGCGCTCGAAGACCCGCTCTCCGGTGACGAATTCGATGGTTTTCCCCCGATGATAGCCGTGGCGAATCTCTTCGGGGTAGATGCGCTCGTCGCCGGGGCGGGCGTCCTCAGTGAGTTCGAACGTGCCCAGTGTCGTGTGCTCGGTGGTGTGCGAGGCGACCTCCCAGCCCGCCTCGACCAACTCCTCGAGGTGCGCGACGTCCATACACCCGTTCTGTTGGTAATCCTCACGCCCGAGCCAGTCGCTGACGACGCCGACCGTCGCGGGGGCGTCGAACGCCCGGTGGGCGGGGAACGCCTGGGTGTAGTCTTCGAGGGGGCCGTCGTCGTAGACGAACACCACCGCCCCGCCTTCGGGCGGATCGAGGGGTTCCTCGCGGTCGTCATCGCTATCCGTTTCGTTCCCGTCGGGATCGGTATCGCTCGTGTTTCCGTCGGACGTCCCGTCCGTCTCGGTCCGGAGGCTGCCGAGACAGCCCGAGAGCCCGGCGAGGGACGCCGCGCTCAGTCCGAGGAACGTCCGCCTGGAGGGCGAGGGCTTTTCCATGCCCGATATCCTCGATGGATCGACGTTATTGTCAACTGATTAATTCATAAAACCAGTCAAATAAATGCCGGGTTTCTATCTATCAGTATATTATAATATAATTTGAAATAATTTGGTAGGAGCGCTCTCGAATCGTTTAGGGTAACCCTCAAGCCGTCGGCCGCTGGAAGGAGGGGTATGGAGCGACTGTCGACCGAGGGGGAGACGCTGTACGTCGCGCGCGACGAGGCCGAGCGTGGCTCCGACGGGCCGTTCTACGTCGTCTATCGGACGACGGACCGCCGCGAGCGGTGGGGGTATCTCTGCGGGAACTGCGGGAGCCCGAACACGGCGATGGACACCATGGGCCGGATCGTCTGTAACGACTGTCCCAACCAGCGCAAGCCGACCGAGTGGGACGCGGCCCACGAGTGAGGGTGAACCTTTATCAGCGTGGTCGGCGTAGTAGCTATCGGATGGGACCTGTTAGCATACCACCCGTCGAGCAGGCCCGGTCGATCTTCAACGAACTCGGCTACACGCTGTCGGGAGACGGCACCGAGTTCCGCGCCGAGCGCGAGTGGAAGGTCGTTCACGTAACCGCAACCGCGGACGAAAACGAGGAGTCGATCCCCGACTCGGGTTCGCTTCGGTGTTTCGTCACGTATCGGGAGACGGCCGAATCGCTCGTCCGTCGGCTCTCGGAACTCAAACCCGACTACGAGTGGGCCGTCATCTCGGTGGACGACGGCGCGGACTACGACGTGGTTCACGCGCCGTCGATGCGCGCGTAGCAGGTCTATGACCGAACGTTGATACTCTCGGACCTCGTATCGCCCATACTGTGACCGTACCGAGGGGACCGATCCGACGCCGTGCGCTCCTGTCGGGCGTGGCCGGCGCGTTCGCCGCGAACGCCGGCTGTCTGAGTCGGTTTCAGGCCTCGGTCGACCGCGACACGCCCGAGCAGGTCTCGCTGTCGATCGCGACCGTCCCCGCCGACGAGGACCCCGTCCCCGTGCGGATCGCCCGCCACCTCGCGGAGACCTTCGCGGCCGCCGGGATCGACGTCGGCCTCCAGCCGGTGACGGCCGAGAAGCTCTGGCGGAACGTCCTGCTCAATCAGGACTTCGCCGTCTACGTCGGCCAGTACCCCGGTTACGTCGACCCCGACCACCTCTACGGACTGCTTCACTCGCGCTTCAGCGAGGAACCCGGCTGGCAGAACCCCTTCGGCTACGTGAACGTTCCCGGCGTGGACGAGCCGCTCGAAACCCAACGCGGGGCGAGCGACGGCACCAGAAGCGCGGCGCTCTCGGCGCTCGTAGAGGCCGCCCGCGAGGAGGCCCCGCTGTCGGTCGTCGCCTACCCCGAGGAGCTACGGGCGGTCCGAACCGACCGCTACGCGGGGTGGGACTACCGGTCGCTCGAGTCACCCCTGGGGTATCTCGGGCTGCAGGGGCGAAACGCGGCCGAAAACGGGGGACGCGCGCCCGACACGCTGCGTCTCGGGATCACCGACAGACGGATCACGCACAACCTGAACCCGCTGGCCGTCGAGTACCGCGACCGCTGGATCGTCACCGGGCTGCTCTACGACCCGCTGGGTCGGTACGTCGAGGGGGAGATCGAGCCGTGGCTCGCGAGCGACTGGTCGTGGCTCGACGACCGCCTGCGCGTCAGCCTCCGCGAGGGCCTCACGTGGCACGACGGGGAGGCCCTGACCGCCGCCGACGTCGCCTTCACCTACCGCCTGCTCGAGGACACCACCTACACCGAAGAGAACCCCACCGTTCCGGCCCCCTGTTTCCGCGCACAGAGTACGCTGGTCGGGGGGGTCGAGGTCACCGGCGAGCGGACGGTCGAGTTCGCGCTCGACGCCGACCCCGAGATCGGCCTGCACGCGCTCACCGTCCCGATCCTGCCGATGCACGTCTGGGAGGAGCGGACCACGCTCACCTCGATCGCGGGCTTCGACCTCGACAACGTCACCGAGGCGCTCGTCGTGAACAACATGGACCCCGTCGGCTCGGGGCCGCTCCGGTTCGAGGCGGCGACGCCCGATTCCCGCCTCGAACTCGTCCGCAACGAGGACCACTTCCTCGTCGGCCTCTCCGACGGCTCCCTCCCGGCCTTCGCGGGCGGGCCGCCGTACGAGCGGATGGTCTTCGTCTACTCGCCCTCGCAGGCGAACGTCGTCGAGGGGGTTCAGGCGGGCGACTTCGACGCCAGTGCGAGGGCGCTGCCGCCGACGGAGATCGAGCGTGCCGAGGGGGCGAGCGAGGTCGAACTCGCCGGCGGGGCGACAAGCGCGTACTACCACGTCGGGTTCAACACGCGCAACGCGCCGCTGTCGAACCCGCGGTTCAGACGCGCGCTCTCGCGGCTGCTCGACAGGGAGTTCCTGCGTACGGAGGTGTTCGATGGTCACGCGATTCCGGCGTTCAGCCCCATCACGGTCGGCGGGCCGAGCGACGAGTGGTACACGGGCCACGGGTCGGGGTTCGCAGGGGAGAGCGGTACCGGAACCGTCGATCCCGAGGTCGCACACGACCTCTTCCGTGAGGCAGGGTATATATACAACGAGAGCGGAGAACTGGTCGTGCGCTGAGGAATGCTGACAGGACTGATAACGGTACTGCTGTCCATCGTCGTGGTCGTGAGCGTCCTGCTCGTGATCGGGTCGGTCCTCTGTATCGGCCGCGGACCGCTCCGCGAACTCCGGGCCGACCTGAAACCCCGAATCCGACGAGCGGCCCCCGCGATCGGGCTGCTGGTGGTCGTGCTGGTGCTCAACAGCCTCACCCGCCGGACCGCCCAGCGGCTGTCGTGGCTGATCGGCTTCGAGATCACCGACCAGATCTTCCGGCTCGAAGGGACGTTCGTCGCGTGGATCCAGACGTTCCAGACGACCGAGCTGACCCTGTACTTCTCGGCCGTCTACGTCTACGGCTACGCCTTCCTGCTCGTCTTCCCGCTGCTCGCGTACCTCGCGCTTCCCGAACAGCGAACCCTACAAGAGCTCACGATCGCCTACACCGCCAACTACGCGCTCGGGCTCGTCTGTTACCTGTTGTTCGTCGCCTACGGCCCGCGAAACCTCGACATCGCCGAGCAGCTCATGTACAACGTCTACCCCTCCTCGCGCCTGCTCACGAGCGCCATCAACACCAACACGAACGTGTTTCCCTCGCTTCACACCTCGCTCTCGGTGACGGTGTTGCTCTTCGCGTGGCGCACCCGCGAGGCCTACCCGCGATGGCTCGCCATCGCGGCGGTGCTGGCGACGAGCGTCGTGATCTCGACGATGTATCTCGGGATCCACTGGGCGACCGACGTCGTCGCGGGGACGGTCCTGGCGGCCGTCAGCGTCTGGATCGGGGTCAAGAGCGCGGATCGCTGGCGCGAGACCGTGACGGATGCGGCCCCCCGGATCACCGGCGCGCTTCGTTCGCGCCTGTGAGGTGCGAGGCCTGCGTCGAAGCTCACGCCTCCCGCTCCGTATCCCGGACGCCTCGCTGATACGACGGAGAACGCCGGGATCCACTGCCGTCGCCGACGAGCATCGGATGGAGGATCGCAATAAATGGATTGTTATGACAACCCATATTCGGATCAACGGCAGGGGATTTCGTTACACTGTGTTTCAGCACCGGCTACCACAGGGCGAAGCCGATGGGGTACCGAGCAGGGGACGAACGGAGACGACGGCGGCGGTGGGATCGTCACGCCGACAGCGGGGCTGACGCCGTATGGCTGCGATCATTCAGCTTCGGTTTCCGGCAACGGAGGCGACGCTGGGAGGGACGATCGCTGCAGTCCCCGGAGTCCGGATGGAGGTCGAGAAGTTCGCGAGCGCCGCCGACGAATCGAAACGTCCGCTGATCTGGATCCAGACCGACGACTACGGGGCCGTCGACGGGGCGCTCTCCGCCGATCCGACGGTCGCCAGCCACGCGGTCGTCGGCGAGGCGGAGGGTCGTCGGCTCTACGAACTGGCGTGGACCGACCCGGCGGACGTGACGTTCTGCGCGCTGGAACGGTTCGGCGGTCATCTCCGATACGCGAGCCTCACGGACGGACAGTGGGCCGTCGAACTCCTCTTTCCGACCCGGGAACGGCTCTCGCGGATGTACGAGGCCATCACCGAGCGCGGACTCCCGATCACCGTCGACTCGATCCACGAGTTGGACGAGGCGACCGCCGATCGACCGCTGACGGAGAACCAGCGACGGACGCTCGAAACGGCCCTCGCGACGGGGTACTACGACATCCCCCGCGAAACGACCCTCTCGGACCTCGCGGAGGAGATGGACGTCTCGCACCAAGCGCTCTCCGAACGGCTCCGACGGGCGCACAAACAGCTCGTCACGACCGCCCTCAACGGCCATCCTATGAACGGGCCCACCGATCTCGAGACGGATCGACCGCACCGCTGAAGATCGATCCCGGAGGCGACTCAGGTCTTATATGGCACGGTGAGCACGGTGTGGTAATGAGCATCATCGTCGAGTTCACCGTTCCCGCCGAGGAGTTCACGCTGTACGAGACGCTCTGTATCGTCCCCGAGACGACCGTCGAGGTCGAACGCGTCGTCGCTCACGCCGACGACTGGATCGTCCCGTACTTCTGGGCGTCGGGGGGCGACCAGGAGGACTTCGAGCGGGCGGCCCGCGAGGACCCATCGGTCGAGGACCTCACCAGACTCGATCAGCGCGACGGCGCGGCGCTGTACCGCGCCGAGTGGGTCGAGGACGTCGAAACGGTGGCGTACGCCTACACGCAGACGGGCGCGACGCTCCTCGACGCGTCGGGAAGGGACGGTCGCTGGGAACTCCAGTTGCGCTTCGACACCGAAGGGGACTCCTCGGCCTTCTGGGACCACCTCGAAAAGAGCGACCGGAGCGCCGACCTCCACCGCCTCTACAGGCCGACACAGCCACGGATGGAGGGACAACCGGGGCTGACGGACCTCCAGCACGACACCCTGGTTACGGCGCTATCCGCCGGCTACTACGAGATCCCGCGTTCCCTCTCGATGAAGGAACTGGCCGACGAACTCGGGGTCTCCCAGCAGGCGCTCTCGAACCGGCTCCGGCGGGGCCACCGGACGCTGGTCGAGAACGGCCTCACGGTCAACCTGACCCACGAGGACGACACCTAGCGGGAGGCGGCCCGAGAGTTAAGTGGATTCCGCGGGAACAGGGGAGTGCACATGGTCTTCAAGAAGGTCACGCTGATCGGGACGAGCACCGAGAGCTTCGACGCCGCGGCCGACGACGCGATCGCGCGCGCCCAGAACACCCTCGAGAACGTCTACTGGGCGGAGGTCGAGGAGTTCGGCGTCGAACTCAAGAACGTGGACGAACCCGAGTACCAGGCGACCCTCGAGGTCGCCTTCGAAGTCGAGGACTGAACCGGTTTCCGGAACCCGTTTTCGCGATGAAATGAGAGGGGCGGTGCGGTGGCCTCGCTTCGCGGCTTTGCCGCGAAGCGAACGGGGAAAGGCTGGCGTCCCCGGAAGTGGCGCGTGATCACGCGCCGCGACTCGGCGGTACCTGGCGGTCATAGAAAATCTTCGATTTTCTAGATCTCGCGGGAACGCAGTTCTCGCGGACCTCGCGATGGCTCCGCCATCGCTCAGCCCGAAAAGACCGCGAAGCGGTCTTTTCTTGGGCATGAAAAGGGCGAAGCGCGAGCGCCAGCGAGCGCTGAGGGCTTTCAGGTGCGGAAGGACTCCCCGCAGCCACATTCGCTGACGACGTTCGGGTTCTCGACGTGGAAGCCCGCACCCTGGAGGCCGGACTCGTAATCGAGGACGCTCCCCTCGATGTAGCGCATGCTCGCGGGGTCGACGAACACGCGCAGGCCGTGGTGTTCGTAGACGGTGTCGTCCTCCTCGGGTTCGTCGTCGAAGCGCATCCCGTACGAGAGGCCGGCACAGCCACCTTGCTGGACGAACAGGCGCAGGCCCGCGATTCCGGTGTCCAATCCCTCGCCCTCCAGCAGATCGAGTGCCTGCTCTGCGGCCGTCGGGGAGACCTGGATCTCCGGGTCCGCGCCGGCGGCGGTCTCGGTGCTCATGTCCTATGGTCTATCGCCGAGGCGGTTAACTGTGACGCCCACTCACACTACCGATCGAACAGGCGTTCGCGCTCGCGGTCCAGTTCCTCGGGCTCGGTTTCGAGCAGGCGCTCGAGCCGATGGTCGAACTCCTCGTCGCCGATCTCGCCGCGGGCGTATCGTTTCCGGAGGGCCGAGAGCGGGTCGTCACCGCCGGGTTCGGGGACCGCTCGTGACTCGGTTTCCCGCTCGCGTCGGACCGTATCGAGGGTCGCGGATACCGGGTTCCCCCCGGTCTGCCACCAGTACCACGCCCCGAGGAGCATCGCCAGCGCGAGCAGCCACGGCGCTTCGAGGATCGACAGGGGGAGAACGATCACCAGCAGGAGGATCGCGAAGACGATCAGCAACGTTTCCCTGTCCTCGGAGTCCATGTTATCGCGTAGCCGACTAGCTGTAAAAAAACGTCGTCTACTCCCGGAGTCGGTCCCGGTCGACCTCGCGTTCGTCGCGCTCGCGCACCCTGACGGCGACGCTCTCGGCGTGGCCTTCGAGACCCTCCGCGCGCGCGAGCGTGTCGATGGTGTCCGAAAGCGAGTCGAGCCCATCGGGCGAGAGGCGCTGGACCGTGCTCGCCCGGAGGAAGTGTTCGACCGACAGGCCGCCCGTGACCTTCGCCAGTCCGTTGGTGGGGAGGACGTGGTTCGTGCCGCTGGCGTAGTCGCCCGCGGCGACGGGCGTGTAGGGTCCCAGAAAGACGCTTCCCGCGTTGTCGATCCGTTCGAGGATCGACTCGTCCTCGTCGGCCTGGATCGAGAGGTGTTCTGCGGCGTACGCCTCGGCGAAGGAGATCGCCTCGCTCATCGACCGGGCGAGAAAGACGCCGCTCGCGTCGTTGTCGAGCGCCCCGCGGATCGTCCCCTCGCGCTCGCGGGCGGCGGCCTGTCGGTCGGTGGCCTCCGCGACCGCCTCGGCGACCTCGCGGTCGGTCGCGACCGCGACCACCGAGGCGTTCTCGTCGTGTTCGGCCTGCGCGAGCAGGTCCGCGGCGACGAACTCGGGGTCGGCCGTCGCGTCGGCGATCACGAGGACCTCGCTGGGTCCTGCCAAAAAGTCGATCTCGCAGTCCCCCTTGACCTCGGCTTTGGCGGCCGTGACCCAGCGGTTTCCGGGCCCGACGACCTTCTGGACGCGGGTGACCGACTCGGTGCCGTAGGCGAGCGCCCCGATCGCCTGTGCGCCGCCGACGCTGTAGACCTCGTCCGCGCCCGCGGCGTGGATCGCCGCCAGCGTCACGGGGTTGATCTCCTTCGCGGGCGGGGTCGCCACGCAGACGGTCTCGACGCCCGCGACGGTCGCGGGGATCACCCCCATCAGCGCGCTGGAGGGATAGGCCGCCGCGCCGCCGGGGACGTAGACGCCGACGCGCTCGATGGGTCGGAACCGCCGGCCGAGTTCGCGCCCGTCGTCGAACTCCTCGCGCCAGTCGGCCGGGAGTTGGCGCTCGTGGAACTCACGGACGTTCTCGGCGGCGGTCTCGATCGCCTCTCTGGTTTCGTCGTCGATCGCCTCGTAGGCGCGCTCCGTGGCGTCGGTCACGTCGAGGTTGCCCACGTCAACGTCGTCGAACTCACGGCAGAACTCCCTGACCGCGACGTCGCCCTCCTCGCGGACGCGCTCTACGATCCCGCGGACGTCGCCTCGAATCGCCTCGATGCCGGCGTCGCGCTCGAACAGCGCGCGGCGACGCTCGGGGCCGAGGTCGGCGATGGACTGGACGTTCATACCCGCAGTTGAACCCTGTCCCGAAAAGTCGTTTCCATCGCGTTACGCCAGCAGGCCGGCGACGAGCACGATCAGGAGGACGGCCGCGGCCGACCCGCCGAACACCAGCACGAACGCGAGCACCGTCCCGAGCATCCCGTCGTCGTAGAGGAACTCCTCTGCGATCCCACGCAGGTCGCGTACCAGCGTCGTGAGTTGATCGGCCATGATCGTGTCGTGTACCGATAGGTGTCGAAACCCTATCAGCGATCCGGTGTGGGACCCACGCCGAACTGGTGGCGTGTGAGATGTCGCCCGGAACACTAACGACCGGTCTCATCCCGAGGCGGCGTGCCGCGTCGACCGGGAAACCCTCGTGCCGGGCGGGTTGCGCAGAGCGCAACCGGATGCCGAGGCGGTGGAAACCGCCGAGGCAAAGCGTGGTTTCCTCGAAACCACGAAACGAGCCGGTGGATGCCGGCGAGTCCGTTCGCAGTCGTTCCGCGTTCGGTCACGGACGGACCGGAATATCGCACACCTGGGTTCGCCGCACGATCATCGCTCCCGAGTGGGAGAACTCCGGCGGGGACTTGTGGTGCGCACCGGCTCTAGGGGCGGCGGGCGATTAAGCCCTGTGGCTCCGCGGCGGGACCGTCGAACGAGGACAGGTACTTGCTCGTCCGCTCCCTAGATCCGGTCCCGATGACCCTCCCCGACAGAGGCGCGCTCTCGCGTCGCGAGTACCTGAAGGCGCTGGTCGCCGCCGGCGGGACGAGCGCGCTCGCGGCCTGTCTCGACGAGGAGTCGGCGGTCGAGATCCCGGCGGGCGATCCCGCCGCCGTCCCCGCCCGCCAGCACGCGTGGAACGCCGTCCTCTCGGGCGACGATAACGAGAACATCGTCCCCGCCCGCCACCACGTCCTGCTGTCGCTCACCCTCGCCCGCGACCCGACCGAGGAGGACCGCGAGCGTTTCGGGCGCGCGCTCGAAACGCTCGAACGCGCCTACGAGTGGAGCCACGAGGGGCTGTTGTTCACCGTCGGCTACACCCCCGCGTACTTCGAGCGAGTGGGATGGAACGGCCTGCCCGAACCCACGGCGCTGACCGAGTTCGAGGACCCGGAGTTCGAGGACGGCGATCTTCAGGTCCACCTGGCGAGCGACCACCCGCAGGCGGTGCTCGCCGCCGAGGAGGCGCTGGTGGGCGAGGTCGAGGAGGTGAACGGCGTTGGGGTCGAGGAGTCGATCGAGGACCTGATCGACTCCCGAGAACGGCTCACCGGCTTCGTCGGCCCCGGACTGCCAGCCGAGCACCAGGACACGCCGGGCGTTCCCGACTCCGAGCCGATCCACGAGGAGGCCCCCTTCTTCATGGGGTTTCGCTCCGGGTTCGAGGAGAGCCAGGCGAGCGAGGACCGCGTGACGATCGAGGAGGGGCCGTTCGCCGGGGGCACCACACAGCACGTCGAGACGCTGTCGATCGACCTCCGGCAGTGGTACGAACAGGACTCGCAGTTCCAGCGGGTGGCGAAGCTCTTCAGCCACCAACACGCCGAGGAGGGACTGGTGGGCGAGTACGGCGAGAAGCTCGACGAGTCGAACGCGCTCACGGCCGAGCGGATCGCGAACACGACCGAGGACGCCCGTCGCTACGGCGTCGTCGGCCACGCCCAGAAGGCCGCACGCGCCCGCGAGGACGGCGAACCGCTCCTCCTTCGCCGTGATTTCAACACCACCGACGACGACCGCCCCGGCCTGCACTTCCTCTCGCTCCAGCGCGAGATCGACGAGTTCGTCCGGGTGCGCGAGGCGATGACCGGCACGGATCTCGCCGAGGAGACCGGAATCGGCTCGATCACCAACAACGGGATCCTCCAGTACCTCACCGTGCGCCGTCGGGGCAACTACCTCCTCCCGCCGCACGATCTCCGGGCGTTCCCGGAGCCGTAGTCCCGGGCCTCGTGGGCCGCCGACGCGCTACGCTACAGCGCGTACTCCGACTCGCGGAACTGGACGTACCGATCGCCGCGGAAGCCGAATCGGGCCTTTCGGTACGCCAGAAGGAGCCTGGTCGCGCCGAGGCCGGCACCGAACTTCCGGCGGAACATGTCGTACCCGCCGCTGCCCGCGAGCATCCGATCCGCGATCCTGAACGTCCGGTCCCAGTCGGCGGGCGTGTACTCCTTGACCAGTTCGGCCATCGAGACGTTGCGCCGGATCTCCTCACCGATCCGCCCCTTCCAGGTGTCGTTGTAGCTCTCCAGATCGCCGATGGCGGCGAGTCGGCCCGCGAGCCTCCCCGAGCGGACGGCGACGTGGTAGCCCCCTTCGTGGAACGCCGAGGTGGTTCCCATCGCCCCGCCGACGACGGCGATCCCCGCCTTCGTGGGCGAGTCGATCGGTCGGGTCGAGGAGATCGGGTAGGCCTCCGTGCCGCCGCGCTTTCCCCGCTCGGCGACCAGCGGGAAGTCCTCCTCGACGTCGTAGCGGTCGCCGTACTCGCGTTCGAGCAGCCGTCGGAGGTAGACCGCGCCCGAGGGGAGGCGCTCGTCCTCGGGCTGGATCAGGGGGTACTCCCGCGGGTTCTCGACGTCCTCGATGTTCAGCCCGATCGGCATCGTCAGGCCGACGCGGGCGACCGTGCCGTCGTTGGGGAAGACCCACGGATAGGCGGTTCGACCGGGGATGTGCCCCCACCAGAACTTGAGCATGTCGTCCTCGAAGACCTCCTCGGGAAACCGGCGGTGTTCCTGGTAGGCGATGTGGTTGGCGTGGGTGCCCAGCAGGTCGCCGATCGAGCCCTCCGGGACGAACTGATCGAGGGTCGGGATGGTGACGTTTCGCTGGGGGCCGTCCGCGAGCACGAGGTGGTCGGCCTCGATCTCGCTTCCGTCGCCGAGCGTCAGGCGGTGGACGTGGCCCGACGACAGGTCGCTCTCGACGCCCTTTACCGCCGTACCCACGCGATACTCCGCGCCCGCCTCCTCCGCTCGCTCGCGGAGCCAGTCGTCCATCCGAGGCCGGTCGAACGTGAAGCCGAACTTCGGGTACGAGGCGTCGATCCCCGTCGAGTACATCGCACACCGCTCGGTGGGCCCGACGAACTCCGTTCCCTCCAGTTCCCTGAGGACGATCTCGTCGGGGATCTCCTCGAAGGGGATCCCCATGAGGTCGACCCAGTAGTCCAGCATCCCGGCGGCGTCCGTCGAGTCCGGGCCGAGATCTGCGCGGTCCGCACGCGGGACGCCCTTCTCGACGACGACGGTCCTCGCCTCGCGCTCGGCGGCCTGCTCGGCGGCCGCCATCCCGCCGGGGCCGCCGCCGACTATCGCAACGTCAACGCGCTCCATACCCGAGAAGCAGACGCGTGACTCTTAAAACCCCTGATGAGGTCGGTTGTAGTCCCGTACCGGTGACCGTTGGGCCGAACGAGCGATCACCGGTGACTGGTTACGACCTCCCTCGTGAGCCACTCGCCCGACCTCTCCTGCCGGAGCGGCGGATCTTAAGGGCGAGCGACGAGAGAGACCGGGTATGTCCGACCGACCAGACGTCCTCGTCCTCCGGCGGGGAACCCACGGCATGCCCGTCACGGACCTCAGGGACGAACTCCGCGAGCGACTGCCCGACCACGACGTGCGAGCGGCGACGACCCCCCGCGAGGAACGCGACCTGATCGCCGAGGTGCCGATCGCCGTCGGCATGGGGATCGACGAGGAGTTGTTGAGCCACGCCGAGAACCTCGACCTCTTCGCGTGTGCGTACGCCGGCACGGGCCACCTCCCGATGAGCTCTTTGGAAGAGGCGGGCGTGGCCGTGACGAACGCCGCCGGCGTCCACGGTCCGAACATCGCCGAGCAGGTGATCGGCTCGATCCTCGCGTTCTCGCGGCGCTTCTTCGAGGGCCGCGAACGTCAGGCGAACCACGAGTGGCGCCACTACCAGGTCGGCGAGTTCATGGGCTCGACGGTGACGGTCGTCGGGTTGGGCGCGATCGGAGAGGCGATCGTCAGTAGGCTAGAGGGCTTCGGCGTCTCGACCATCGGGGTGCGCTACACGCCCGAGAAGGGCGGGCCGACCGACGAGGTGATCGGGTTCGAAAGCGATGACCTCCACGGGGCGCTCGCGCGCACGGACGTGCTCGTGCTGGCCTGCCCGCTGACCGACACCACGCGAGGGCTGATCGGCGAGGAGGAGGTCGTTACCCTCCCCGAGGACGCGTTACTGGTTAATATCGCCCGCGGGCCCGTCGTCGAGACCGACGCGCTCGTCTCGGCGCTGCGGCGCAACAAGCTTCGGGGCGCGGCCCTCGACGTGACCGACCCCGAGCCCCTGCCCGAGGAGCACCCGCTGTGGGACTTCGGGAACGTCCAGATCACGCCCCACAACGCCGGCCACACGCCGAGGTACTACGAGCGACTCGCGGACATCGTCGCGGAGAACGTCGAGCGCCTCGACGGAGGCGAGGACGAGTTGCGAAACCGGGTCGTCTGACCCGCTGGTTTTTGTGTCTGTGTACACAAACACAACACATGGGGACGAAAACGATCGGGCTCGACGAGGAGGCCTACGACCGACTGAAGGCCCAGAAGCGCGCGGGCGAGAGCTTTAGCGACACGGTAAAACGCATCACGAGCGAGGTGAGCGCCGACTGGCGGGAGGGCTTCGGGTCGCTCTCCGACGAGGAGGGCGAGCGCCTCGCCGCGGCCATCGCCGCCCAGCGTGAGGACGCGAACGCCGGCCTCGCGGCCCGTCAGGATCGAGTTCTGGAGGCGATGGGTGGCAATGAGTCGGACGCCGGAGAATGAAGCTGCTGGACACCACGTTTCTGGTGGACTACGAGCGCGGCGAGGAGGCGGTCGCCGAATTTTTAACGGTCCATGAGGACGGCGAGGAGTTCGTCACCTCGACGATCTGTATGAAGGAACTCGCGGTCGGCAAACACGCGATCGGCTCGCCCTCGAAGGCGGATCTCGTCGGGGACTACGGCTGGCTTCGGATCGTCCCGTTCACGATCGAGCACGCCCACGAGGCGGGCGTGCTCGAAGCGACGCTCCGGGCCGACGAGACCCGTCGTGATCGGGTCGCATCGCTGGCCGGCGACGTGCTGATCGCGGGCGTCGCCAGTCATCTCGATGCGGCGGTCGTGACGAGAAACACGGACGATTTCGAGGCGTTCGAGGACGTAGCCGTCGATCGGTACTAGAGGTGGCCTTCCTTGGCGAGCAACTCCCCGTTGAGCACGCTCGCGCCGGCCGCCCCTCGGAGGGTGTTGTGCGCCAGACAGTTGTACTGCAGTCCCGTCTCGCTCTCGCGCAGGCCGCCCGCACAGATCTGCATCCCGTTCTTCCGCTCGCGGTCGAGTCGGGGCTGGGGGCGTTCTGGCTCCTCGAACACCCGGATGAGCGGGTCGGGCGAGGAGGGCAGGTCGATCGGATCGTAGGACTCCATCACCCCGATGGCGTCCTCGACGCCCGCCTCCTCCTCGGTCTCGACCCAGACGTTCTCGAGGTGGCCATCGAGGGTCGGAATCCGGTTACACGAGGCCGAAACGGTCGCCTCATGCGTCGAGAGTTCCGCGCCGTCGAAGCTCCCCAGGAGCTTCTTCGACTCGCTTTCCATCTTCTCCTCCTCGCCGCCGATGTGCGGGATGGCGTTGTCGATGATCTCCATCGAGGTCACGCCCGAGTAACCCGCCCCCGAGACGGCCTGGAGGGTCGCGACGTGCACCCGCGAGAGACCGAACTCGTCGAGCGCTTTCAGGGTGGGCACCATCGTGATCGTCGAGCAGTTGGGGTTCTTCACCATCGCGCCGTCCCAGCCCCGCGAGTCGCGCTGCACCTCCAGCAGGCCGAGGTGGTCGGCGTTGACCTCGGGGATGACGAGGGGAACGTCCTCGGCCATGCGCTGGTTCGAGGAGTTCGAGGAGACCACGTAGCCCGCCTCGCAGAAGTCGCTCTCGACGCGCTCGCCCACCGAGGAGGGCAGCGACGAGAACAGCAGGTCGACGTCGGGAATCGCGTCGGGAGCCGTTTCGGCGACCGTTATCGTCGCGACGTCATCGGGGATGGGCGTGCTGATGCGCCACTTGGCGGCCTCACGGTAGGGTTTGCCCGCGCTCTCGGAACTCGCGGTGAGCGCGCGGATCTCGAAGTCGGGGTGGGGATCCAGAAGCTGGATGAGCCGCTGTCCGACAGCGCCGGTCGCACCGAGGACGCCGACAGTGTGAGTCATTACCGCAGGTAGGGTCGGAGCCGTTCAAAACGGTTTGGATCGGTCGGTTCGGATGGGGGTTGTGATAGGGGCAAATGCTGTACGGGCGCGTCGAGTCGGATCGACGGAGCCACCCCTCGACGGGCGTGCGATCGGGTGCGAGAAGCGACGCTACTGGGCCGACTGCTGCTGGTCGTGTTTTCGAGTGACGTAGCCCGCGATGCGGTTGCGGACGCCCTTGGACTCGATGTTGGTGAGTTCTCGGACGCTGCGTTTGTTGTGCTCGAAGTCGTCGCCGAACGCCTCGGGGTAGCGCTCCATCAGGAGCGTCCCCGTCTTCTTGACGTAGGCCGGTTTGATCGCCATGCCCGGGTCTACTCGGATGGCGGCCTAAAAGGATTCGTTTCGCCGGTTCCACTCGACGTGCTCCTCGAGGCGCGAGAGCGCCTCGCGTGCGCGCTCGCCCCCACAGCGCTCGACCACCGACGCGAAGTACGCCAGGCGTGCCTCCAGTCGGGCGGTGTCGTAGCCCTCGACGCCGAGCCTGGAGGCGGCGACCGTCGCCTCGATCACGGCCGCGTACCCCCGAGAGGTCGTCGGAACCACCCGGTTTTCGATCCCCGACTCGACGGGCGCGAGGTCCCACTCCTCCCAGCGCGTGCCCCCGGATTCGCCCGTGTCGACGCGCTCGACCTCGACGCGCGCCCACGCGTCCGCGGAGGGAAGGACGGGATCGTCGCGCTCGTAGATCGAACAGGCCGCCTCGACGAAGTCGACGGGGTCGCGCGTGAACTGGACGTAGCCCCCGCCCTCGCGGCGGAAGTTCCGGCGGGTTCGGGTGTTGCCCCACGTTCTGGCGGTGATCGGTTCCGGGGAAAAGAGCCCCAGCGCGGCGAGGTTCCACCGGCCGTTGGGACCGAGCGTGGCGACGACCGACTCGACCACACCGTCGAGTTCGACGGGCCACCCGGTCTCGTCCCCGTCCTCACCACCCTCGCCGCTCACGCCTCGACACCCCGTTCGAGCGCGACGAACAGGCCGGCGGCGACGACGTCTGCGGTGGTGCCGGGGTTGATCCCTCGCTCGACGAACACGCGCGCGAGCGCCCCGAGCAGGCGCTCGTTCCCGTCGAACGCCGCGACCTGCTCGCTGACCCGCCTCGCGATCCCCTCTCCGTGTTTCTTCGCGACGAGCGTGTCGGGGCGGCGGGCGAGTTCCTCGCAGAAGGCCGTCGCCGCCCGGTCCGAGAGCGGGCCCGACAGTTCCTCGATCCGATCGGCCACCCGGAACGAGCGCTCGAACCCCCCGGTCCACTCGCGGGCGACGTCGTCGGCGTCGCCGAGCGCCATCACGTCGAACAGCGTGAGCCCCCGCTCCTCGACGGCGGGGATCGCCGCCGCACCGCGGCGGACGTCGACCGCGTCCCACTCCGCGGGCGGGTCGGAGACGAACACCGAACAGTGCTCGAACGCCCGGTAGAACGCCGCGGCGTCCTCGACGGTGGTGTTCCGTACCACGCGCTCTGCGCCCGCCGGCGAGAGGTCGCCCTCGCTCGCGGCCCGGACGAGGGGCACGAGGAGCAGCAGCGCACCGAACTGCGTGTTCTCGCCGTGCAGATCGGCCATCCCCTCGACGGCGCGCTCGAAGGCGATACCTATAGAATCGGATTCGGCCGCGCGCAGTCCCGCGCCCGCGCCGACGGCGCCCGCGAGGAAGTCCTCGAATCGCAGGTCGGGGAGGTCCCGCTCGCGGTCGACGTTGCCGGGTTTGGGCGTGCCCGAGACCTCGAGCAGGAGGGCCAGTTGGGCGTTCTCGGCGGGCCTCACGCGCTCGCCTCCCGTGCGTCCCACGCCCGGATCGCCTCGCGCACCCGCGAGAGCACCCGCGGGTCGTCGCTGGGCCGCCCGACGCTCACCGCGTCGGCGCCGTGAGCGAGGTACTCGTGGACGCTCTCGCGACCGCGCACCTCGTTGTTGGCGATCACGAACAGGTCGCTCGCCTCGCTCACCGCCCGGATCACGGGCTCGGAGTCCATCGCGTCGACGTGGACGACCTCGGCCCCGGCGTCCTCGATCGCCCGCGCGGTCTCGACGAGGTCGACCCCCGGAACCTCGGCGCGGACCTTCACGCTCACCCGTGCGCCCGTCTCGGCCGCCGCGCGGACCTGCTCGCACAGCCGGTCCGTGTCCCGCAGCAGCGTCTCGCCACAGCCGACCTCGCGAAGCTCGTCCTGCCGGCAGTGGGCGTTGATCTCGCAGATCGCGCCGTGCTCCCGACAGACCCCCCCGACAGCGCGAACCGGTTCGATCGAACTGCTCCGGACGTTGAAGCCCGTTTCGAGGGGGGCGTCCGAGAGGAGCGATAGCTGCTCGTCGACGAACGCGACGGGATCGGCGGGCAGGAACTCCTCGCGGTCGCGCGCGACCAGATGCCGGGCCGCCTCCCTCGAAGGGGCGTCCAGCGCGATCCCGCCGAGGATCGCACAGTCGACGTGCTCGCTCGCCGCACGCGCCCACTCGGCGTCGGACTGCCCGCTCAGGCTCGCGGCGACGAGCCTCATGCGACCTCCTCCAGCGCCTCGCGGACCGCCCGCGCCACGCGGGTCGCGTCCGTCGGCGAGTCCATCGTCGTGTCGGTTCGCACGACGGGGCGGCCGAGTTCCGTTCGGTCGTCCGAGTCCAGCACGAACGCGTCGGCGAACGGATAGGCCTCGGCAACGCCCGCCGTGCTCGGCTCGTGGCCGGTCGCGGCCATGAGGTCGCCCGCCGGTCCCGAGAACACGCGACCCTCGACGAACGGCGAGACCGCGATCACGGGCGTCTCGGCGAGGCGCTCCTCGACCCCCTCGACCGCCCGGATCGGTCCGACGCTGGTGACCGGGTTCGACGGGCCGACCACCACGGGGTCGGTCAGAGCGTCCCGGACCGCCTCCGTCGGGCGTGCCTCGCCGCGGAACTCCACGTCCACGATCGTCGGTTCCCCTCGATACCCGACCCAGAACTCCTGGAAGTGCATCGGCCCCTCGGGCGTGTGAATCAGCGTCGAAAGCGGGTCGTCGCTCATCGGGACGAGGTCGAGGTCGAGTCCAAAGGCATCGGCGAGGGTGCGCGTGACCTCGGTGAGGGTGTGGCCCTCGTCGAGCAGGCTCGTCCGGGTGATGTGAACGGCCCGGTCCCGATCCCCGATCGTCATGAACTCCGCGATCCCCGAGAACCGTCGCCAGCGGGCGATCTCTCTCCCCTCCGTCTGCATCCCGTCGGGGAGATATCGTGGGCCGCCCTCCAATCCGGCCGCGTCGGCGAGTTCGAACAGGAACTCGTCGGTCTCGTGGGTGTCACCCTCGATCCCCCACCACGTCTCGCGGTCGAGGACGCCGCCGCGTTCGAACAGCACGGTGTCGACGTCCGGCGAGACGAACAGGCCCCCGAGTTCGACGTCGTCGCCGGTGTTCGCGACCACCGTCGTCTCCCTCGGCTCGAAGACGCCCTCGATCCCCGAGAGGAGCTTCGGCGTCCCGGTCCCCCCGGAGAGAAACGTGACCATACGCGGGGTAGGCGGGCGCCCGGCCTTAAACGCTCGCTCTCGACGTACCAGCGGGAGGGCTGGCGCGAGCAGGGCCGGCACTTTAGTCGGCGAAGGTGGTACCGACCCTCATGGCCGAGATACCCGACGTCGAGACCGTGGAGACCGAGGACGAGTACATCCACGTCCGGTTTCGAGACCCCGACCGGTACGACGAGATCCGAACGCCCGACTGGGCGAAAGAGCCGGCCGAGTCCGTCTCGGAGGGGAGCGAGGTCCGAACCGGAAAGAAGGAGGGGAGCGACGACTGGGAGGTCACGTCGGTGTTGATCGAGAAACACGTCGGCGAGGAGAAGGCCAGAGAACAGGCCCGCGAGATCGTCGAGAAGATCGAATCGTAGCCGACGGAGACGAAGCGAATTAGGTGTCGCCGCCGCCTACCCCCGGCATGGTCGCCGACGATGGAGGCGAGGCGGAGCCGTCCGCGGGCCGACCCGGAACGGTCGGCGTGCTCGCACGAGCGGCCGTCGCGGCGGTTGCCGTGGTCCTCGGCGTCGTCTGGATCGTCCGGGTGGCGGTCCTCGGCTCCACGCTGGGCGGCGGGCTCCTGTTCGAGATGCTTCCGCCGCTGGTGTTGCTCTACTTCGGCATCGTCTACCTCCGAACGCAGCGCCGTGCCCTGCGCGAGGGTTCGTGAGCGGTCGACGGCCCGTCCGTCACAGTCGTTCGAGCGTCGCCGTTCGAAACAAAACGGCTATGACCCCTGCGCGACTCGCATCGGCTACATGTCTGCTAGCGATTCACAGGGATGGTTACAGCGCCTCGGACAGGGAGTGGCCGACTGGTCCGAACGGTGGGTACCGAGTCCGTTCATCTTCGCGATCGTGCTCACGCTGATCGCGTACGCGGCGGCGATCGTGCTCACGCCCGACGGGGCGTTCCAGAACATCATCAACTGGTACGACGGCTTCTGGACCCTGTTGGAGTTCGCGATGCAGATGGTCCTCGTCCTCGTCACCGGCTACGCGATCGCTGACTCGAAGCAGGTCAGCGGACTGTTGGACCGGATCGCCTCGATCCCGAGCGACGGCGCACAGGCGGCGGCGCTCGTCGCGGCGGTCGCGATGCTCGCGGGCTACTTCCACTGGGGGATCGGCCTCATCGTCGGGGCCATCTTCGCCGTCTTCGTCGCCCGCGCGGGCTACCGGCGCGGCAAGACATTCCACTACCCGCTTCTGTGTGCGGCCGGCTACACGAGCCAGGTCATCTGGCACGTCGGTCCCTCGACCAGCGCCGGCCTGCTGTCGGCGACCGAGGGCCACGTCTTCGAGGACGTCATCGGCGTCGTCCCGCTCTCCGAGAGCGTCTTCACCGTCTACGCGGTCGGCCTCGCGATCCTCGTGTTCGTGACGGTCGTCCCGCTGCTGTACCTCCTCGCGCCAACGCGGGAGAACGCGGTCGGGATCGAGGAGTACGCGCCGGGGCTGATCGACGACGGGACCGCGGATCGAACCGAGCGGGAGGTCGCCACGGACGGTGGGACGGCGCTTCCGGCCGAACGCCTCAACGACAGCCGCCTGATCGCGTACGTGGTCGCCACCGGGATGATGGTGTACGTCGTCCAGCACTTCGCGACCGCCGGGATCGGCGAGGCGCTCGATCTCAACGTCTTCAACTTCACCTTCATCGCGGTCGGCCTCTACCTCTACGGGACGCCCACCGCCTACATGGGCGCGATCCGGAACGCGACCGAGAGCTCCGCGGGCATCATCCTGCAGTTCCCCTTCTACGCCGGGATCCTGGGGATCGTCGACAACTCCGGGCTCTCGGCGCTGGTCTCGGAACTCCTGTTGGATCTGGCGACGCCGGCGACGTTCCCGGTTCTCGCGTGGCTCCTCGGCGGCTTCATGAACTTCTTCGCCCCGAGCGGCGGCGGCGAGTGGGCGATCATCGGGAGCATCATCGGCGGGACCGCGGTCGAACTCGGCGTCCCGCCCGGCCAGGCGATCATCGCCTACGGCACCGGCGACATGTGGACGAACATGTTCCAGCCGTTCTGGGCGATCCCCCTGCTCGGGATCACGCAGGTGCGGGCGCGCGACATCCTCGGCTACACGCTGATCGTCATGATCGTGCTGACCCCGGTGTTCGCGCTCGGCCTGTACTTCCTGCCGTACTGATCCCCGATAGCGACCACCAAGGGTTAAGGGGAGACGTTCCCTCGTTTCGCGAATGATCACGGACGAACCGCTCGCCGACGCCGCCGCGTCGTTGCGAGCAGGCGGGACGGAGCCCTCGGCGTATCTCGAATCACTCGAGGAGCGAACGGAGCGCGTCGAGCCACGGATCGAGACGCTGCTCGACGAACCGAATCGATGGGATCGACTCCAGCGTGAGGCCCGAGCGCTCGAAGCGCGGTTCGACGACCCGGCGGCGAGACCGCCGCTGTACGGCGTTCCGGTCGGCGTGAAGGACATCTTCAACGTCGAGGGCTTCCCGATGAAAGCGGGGTCGACGGTCCCACCCGAAACGGTGACCGGCCCCGAGGCCGACAGCGTGCGCGCGCTTCGCGAGGCCGGCGCGCTGGTGTTCGCAAAGACCGTGACGACCGAGTTCGCCTACTTCGAGCCCGGCCCGACCCGCAACCCACACGACACCGACCACACGCCCGGTGGCTCCTCGTCGGGGTCGGCCGCGGCCGTCGCCGCCGGGCTCTGCCCGCTCGCGCTCGGCTCCCAGACCATCGGCTCCGTGGTTCGTCCGGCCGCGTTCTGCGGTATCGTCGGGCTGAAACCGACCTACGGACGGATACCCATCGGCGGCGTGCTCCCGGTCGCGCCCTCCGTGGACCACGTCGGCTTCTTCACGCAGGACGTCGGGGGCGCCCGGTTGGCCGCGAGCGTCCTCTACGAGCACTGGGTCCCCGAGAGCGTCGAAGAACCGACGCTCGGGGTTCCCGAGGGTCCCTACCTCGAACAGGCCGATCCGGCGGCGCGCGAGGCGTTCCGCGAACAGGTCGCCCGACTCGAGGAAGCGGGTTACGAGGTCCGACGTGTGGACCTGCTGGATGACATCGGGACGATCAACGACCGCCATCAGGCGCTGGTCGCCGCCGAGACCGCCCTCTCGCACAGCGAGCGGTTCGCCGAGTACGGGGAGCGCTACGCCGAGGCGACGACCGACCTGATCCGCGAGGGCCACGCGGTCGGCGTCGGGGAGCTCTGCGAAGCGCGGACCGGCCGCGGCGCGCTGCGCGAGACCGTCGAGCGGGCGATGGACGCCGAGGACGTCGACGTCTGGATCTGTCCGGCCGCGCCGGGTCCCGCCCCCGAGGGGATCGACACCACGGGCGACCCGGTGATGAACCTCCCGTGGACCCACTGCGGGCTGCCCGCGATGGCGCTGCCCGCCGACGAACTCGGCGGACTCCCGCTGGGCCTGCAGTGTGTCGCCCGGTACGGCGACGACGAACCCCTCGTGAACTGGGCCGAGGGGATCGCTTCCGCGCTGTAGGCCGGCGGTTTAAGCCCGATGGCGGCCCAGAGGAGGTATGAAGACGATCAAGGACAGCGTCCACGACCACATCGAGGTCGGCGGGGTCGCCCGCGCGCTGCTGGACACCCCCGAGGTCCAGCGACTGCGCCACGTCAAGCAGCTCGGAACCGTTTCCTTGGTGTACCCCTCCGCGAACCACACCCGGTTCGAACACTCGCTCGGCGTCTACCACCTCGCCTGCGAGGCGCTCTCCCAGCTCGGAATCGAGGGTCGGGCCGCAGAACGGGTCCGGGCCGCCGCCATCTTGCACGACGTCGGCCACGGTCCCTACAGCCACAACGTCGAGGACGTCATCGAGCGCCACACCGGCAAGTACCACGAGGACGTCGAGGACGTGTTCGCCGACTCGTCGATCCCCGGGATCCTCGCCGAGTACGACCTCGACCCCGACAGGGTCGCCGACCTCGTCTGCGGCGAGGGCACGTACGGCGGACTCGTCTCGGGCGAACTCGACGTCGACCGGATGGACTACCTCGTGCGGGACGCCCACCACACCGGCGTTCCCTACGGCACCATCGACCACGGACGCCTCGTGCGCGAACTCCGGTTCGTCGACGACGAACTCGTCCTCGGGGAGGGGAACGTCCAGACCGCAGAGAGCCTGCTGGTCGCCCGGGCGCTGATGAACCCCACCGTCTACAGCCACCACGTCGCCCGGATCGGCAAGTCGATGCTCCGCCGGGGGGCCGAGCGGCTGATCGAGGCGGGAACCGATCCGGAGACCCTGCGGCGGATGGACGACCACGACCTGCTGGTCGCGTTGCGGACGACCGCGAGTACGGGGGGGATCGCCCGTCGGCTCGCCCACCGCGATCTGTTCAAGCGGGCGGTGTGGGCCGAACTCCGGGACGTCCCCCGAGGGGTGCTCGATCCCTCCCACGAATCGGTCGTCGAGTACGAACGCGACGTCGCCGACCGGGCGGGCGTCGACGCGGACGCGGTGATCCTCGACGTGCCGGGCTACCCGAAGATGACCGAATCGAGCACTCGTGTGGTGGTCGGCGGCGAGATCCGCCGGCTCGACGAGCAGTCCCCGCTCGTTCGCACACTCAGGCAGTCCCAACTCAACCAGTGGCGACTCGGGGTGTACGCGCCCGCCGACGTCGCCGATCGGGTGGGCCACGCCGCGGAGGCCGTCCTCGGGCTCGATACGGACGGAACCCTCGTCAGCGACGTCGCGCCCGGGCTTCACACCACGCTGGATCGCTTCGGTTCGGGGGCGGAGTAGAATGGCCGGGTTCAAATCCCGTGAACGACTGCATCCGGTATGATCGTCGAGGGGACCGTCCTCCGGGGTCCCGAGTACACCCCGGTCGAGGGCCGGGTTATCGTGGAGGACGGGCGAATCACCGCAATCGAGGAGGAACGGGTCGAGAGCGACCGGATCGTCGCGCCGGCATTCGTCAACGCCCACACACACATCGGCGACTCCATCGCCAAGGAGGCGGGACGAGGCCTCACGCTCGAGGAACTCGTCGCCCCGCCCGACGGGCTGAAACACCGCCTGCTCCGCGAGAGCGGTCGGGACGAAATGGTCGCGGCCGTCAGGAGATCGATCCGGTTCATGCACGCGGGCGGCGTGACGGCGTTTCTGGACTTCCGCGAGGGCGGCGCGGAGGGGGTGCGGGTGCTCCGGGAGGCCGTCGAGGGGCTCCCGGTCGACGCCTTCGCGATGGGACGGGACGAACTCGCGGCCCTCGAAGTCGGCGACGGCTACGGCGCCAGCGGTGCCGCGGACGCCGACTTCGCCCGCGAGCGCGAGGCCGCCCGCGAGGCGGGCAAGCCCTTCGGCATCCACGCCGGCGAGAACCGCACCGACGACATCGTGCCCGCGCTCGACCTCGAACCGGACTACCTGGTCCACATGGTCAACGCGAGCGAAGAGCACCTGGATCGCGTCGAACGGGAGGAGATCCCGGTCGTGGTCTGTCCGCGTGCCAACCTCGTGACGGACGTCGGCCTGCCACCCATCGAGGACCTCGTGGAGCGGACGACCGTGGCGCTGGGCACCGACAACGTGATGCTCAACAGCCCCTCGATGTTCCGCGAGATGGAGTTCGCCGCCAAACTGACGACCCTCGACGCGCCCGAGGTGCTGGCGATGGCGACCCGTGCGGGCGCACGGCTGATGGGACTCGACGCCGGGACCATCGAGGAGGGCCGCGAGGCGCGTCTGCTCGTCCTCGACGGCGATTCCGACAACCTCTCGGGCGTTCGTGACCCCGTGCGGGCGGTCGTGCGCCGGGCGGGGACGGCCGACGTCCGCGGGGTGGTCCACCCGGCGCAACACAATTAAGGTCGGTATGCGAACACCGTGCACATGTACGACCGGATTCTCGTTCCGACGGACGGGTCGGCGGGCGTCGAGCGCGCCATCGAACAGGCAGTGGCGCTCGCGAGCGTCCACGGGGCGACGATCCACGCCGTGTTCGTCGTCAACACCGCGAGTTTCGCCAGCCTCCCGATGGAGACCTCCTGGGAGGGCGTCAGCGACATGCTCCGCGAGGACGGCGAGGAGGCGCTCGAACGCGTCCGGGAGATCGCCGAGGGGCGGGACGTTCCGGTCGAGACCGCCCTCATCGAGGGGACGCCCTCGAAGGAGGTCGTCCGCTACGCGGAGGAGGAGGGCTGTGACCTGATCGTCATGGGGACCCACGGCCGGGGCGGTATCGACCGTCTCCTCCTCGGGAGCGTCGCCGAACGCGTCGTCCGGGGTTCGCCGGTGCCCGTCCTCACCGTCCGCGTCCGGGAGGAGGACCTCGAGTGAGATCAGACCGGTCTGAGGTGCTCACAGTCCCCGGCGTGGACCCGAACCTCGCCGTCGTCCGTTTGTATCACTAGTCGTCCCGGCGACTCGACGTCGAGTGCCTCCCCGACGACAGCTCCTTGGGAGGTCTCGACGCGCACCCGCTGGCCGAGCGTGATCGCGCCCTCGCGCCAGCCGGCGAGGATCGCGTCGGGATCGGTTCGGAGCGACTCGAACCCCTCGAGGACGCGCTGGACGAAGGTACGGCGGTCGATGTCTCCCACCTGCTCGCGAACGCTCGTCGCGCCCTCGGGCAGGTCCTCGCTATCGACGTTCGCGTTGACGCCGATTCCGACGACGACCCACGAGACCCGGTCTGCCTCGCCCTCCATCTCCGTGAGGATCCCGACGAGTTTCTCGCCCGTGGATTCGAGCAGGATGTCGTTCGGCCACTTGATGCCGGCTGCGACGCCCGCCTCCCGCAGTGCCCGCGTCGTTGCGACGGCGGCGGCGAGGGTGAGGAGGGGTGCCTCCATCGGCGTCATCTCGGGCCGGAGGACGACGCTCAGGTAGACGCCGCCGGACGGGGCGTTCCACGCCCGGTCGAGACGGCCCCTCCCGGCGGTCTGTTCGTTCGCGAGGACGACGACATCGGCGTCGCCCGCCTTCGCCACCTCACGTGCGCGGGCGTTCGTGCTCGCGATGGCGTCGTGGTACTCGATCCGGTAGGGCGCATCGAGGCCGTACTCGACGGCCGGGCCGCAGAAGTCGGGGACAGAGACGACCCGGTAGCCCGATCCGTCGCTCTCGATTCCGAAACCGGCCTCGCGTAGTTCCTCGATCCGCTTCCAGACGGCGGCCCGCGAGACACCCAGTTCGTCGGCCAGTTCGGGGCCCGAGACCGGCCCCGCGGCCAGCGCGTCACAGAGCGTCTTCCTGCTCGTCATTCAGTCGATGACGACGAGCGCATCGCCCATGTCGACGCTCTCGCCCTCGCCGACGAGCACCTGGGCGACGGTCCCGCCCGAGGAGGCGACCACGTCGTTCTCCATCTTCATCGCCTCGAGCACGCAGAGCACGTCGCCGCTCTCGACGGTGTCGCCCTCGCTCACCTCGACCGAGAGGATCGTCCCCTGCATCTCGGCGGTCACCTCCGCACCCTCGGCGGAGACCTCCTCGGACCCGGAGTCGCTTCCCCCGGCGGGCAGGGGGGGCTGGGCGCCGCCTCCACCGCCACCGCTCGCGGCAGCCGCCTGAACGCCGCGCTCCTCGAGGTCGACCTCGAAGCGCTTGCCGTTGACCTCGACGGTGAACTCGCGGTGGACGACATCGTCCCCGTCGCTCTCGCCGTCGGTCTCGCTGCCCCACTGCTTCTGGGCCTCCTCGATCCGGCTCCGGTCCATCTCGTCATCGAGGTACTTCGTGGTGTGGGTCCCCGCGACGAACCGCTCGTCCGAGAGCATCAGCCGGTGGAACGGGATCACCGTCACGACGCCCTCGATCTCGTACTCCCGAAGCGCGCGCAGGCTCCGGCTGATGCACTCCTCGCGGTCGCTCGCGTGGACGATCAGCTTCCCGATCATCGAGTCGTAGTCGGTGACGATCTCGTCGCCCTGTCTGAGCGCGTCGTCCATGCGTACCCCGATCCCGCCCGGCGGGTCGTAGGTCGCCAGTTTCCCCCCCGAGGAGGGCGCGAACTCCTTGGCGGCGTTCTCGGCGTTGATCCGGAACTCCATCGCGTGGCCGTCGATCCCGACGTCGTCCTGCGCGAAGCCGATCTCCTCGCCCGCGGCGACCCGCAGTTGCCACTTGACGATGTCGATTCCCGTGATCTCCTCCGTGACCGTGTGTTCGACCTGAATTCTCGTATTCACCTCGAGGAAGTAGAAGTTCGTCCCCGATCCGAGGAGTTCGCCCGCCTCGCGCTCGGGGTCCTCCTCGACGAGGAACTCGACGGTGCCGGCGTTGGTGTACTCCGCCGCGCTCACCCCGCGGCGTGCGGCCTCGCCGATCTCCTCGCGCAACTCGTCGGTCAGCGCCGGGCTCGGCCCCTCCTCGATGACCTTCTGGTGACGACGCTGGAGCGAGCAGTCACGCTCGCCGAGGTGGCGGACGTTGCCGGCGTGGTCCGCGAGGATCTGGACCTCGATGTGCCGCGGGTTCTCGAGGAAGCGCTCGATGTAGACCGAGTCGTTGTCGAAGTACGCCTCGCCCTCGCGTTTGGCGCTCTGTAGTTGGTCTTCGGCCTCGTCGGGATCGTGGACGATCTTCATGCCTCGGCCGCCGCCGCCGCCCTCGGCCTTGATCGCGACGGGGAACCCGTGTTCCTCGCCGAACTCCCTGACCTCCTCGGGGTCGGTGACGGGGTCGGTCGTCCCGGGGACGATCGGCACGCCCGCCTCCTGCATGATCCGGCGGGCGTTGGTCTTCTCGCCGAGTTGCTCCATCGCGTCGCTCGACGGTCCGATCCACGTGATGCCGTCTGCCTCCTCGACCTTCGCGGCGAACTCCGCGTTCTCGGCGAGGAAGCCGTACCCCGGATGGATCGCGTCGGCGTCGGCCTTCCGTGCGGCCTCGATCACCGCCTCGTGATCCAGATACGAGTCCGCGGCCCGCGCGGGCCCGACGTTGTACGCCTCGTCGGCGTAGCGGACGTGACCGCTCTCCTTGTCGGCCTCGCTGTAGACGGCGACCGTCCCGACGTTCAGCTCCTCACACGCGCGCATGACGCGCACGGCGATCTCACCTCGGTTCGCGACTAAGACTTTCCTGAACATTGTTGAACTATCTCCGAGCGGATTACCTCATTCTGTCGGTTCGGCCCGCCGCCGCCCACCGGTCGGTCGGCGCGCCGCTCGATACGCGTATCGTCCGTCCCTGGGTGCCCTCGATCCGGCCCGCGAAGGTCCAGCGCTCGCCCTCCCACGTCGGTTCGTCATCGCCTCGGGTGGCCGCCTGGGCGCGCAGGTGCGACCCGATCGCGGCGGCGATGGCGGCCGCCTCCACCTCGCTCGCGTTCTCGGGGATGTCGAGCGTCCGTGTACCGGGAGCGCCCGACTCGCGCGGCTCCTCGCTCATAGCGGGATGTTCCCGTGTTTCTTCTCGGGCCCCGACTCGCGCTTCGAGCGCAGCATCTCGAGGTCGTCGACGAGCCTCGAACGGGTGTCGGCGGGTTCGATCACGTCGTCGACGAACCCCCGGTCGGCGGCCGTGTAGGGGTTGGCGAACTCCTCTCTGTACTCGTCGATGAGCTCCTGACGGCGCTTCTCGGTGTCCTCGGCGTTCTCGAGTTCCTGGCGATAGAGGATGTTCACCGCGCCCTGCGGGCCCATGACGGCGATCTCGCTGGTGGGCCAGGCGTAGTTGACGTCGGCACCGAGGTGTTTCGAGGCCATCACGCAGTAGGCCCCCCCGTACGCCTTCCGGGTGATCACGGTCAGCAGCGGTACCGTGGCCTCCGAGTAGGCGTACAGCAGTTTCGCGCCGTGGCGGATGATCCCCCGGTGTTCCTGGTCGGTGCCGGGCATGTATCCGGGGACGTCGACGAACGTGAGGATCGGGATGTTGAATGCGTCACAGAAGCGGACGAACCGCGAGGCCTTCATGCTCGAATCCACCGTGAGCGTCCCGGCGTTGGCACGGGGCTGGTTCGCGACCACGCCCACCGAATGGCCGTCGAGTCTCGAAAAGCCGACGACGATGTTCTTCGCGAACTCGGGGGCGACCTCGAAGAACGCCCCCTCGTCGGTGATCCCGTCGATCACGTCGACCATGTCGTAGGGCTTCTGCGGGCTCTCGGGGACGATCCGGTTGAGGTCCTCGTCCCGGCGGTCGGGGTCGTCCCACGGCTCGACCCTCGGAGGGTCCTCGACGTTGTTCTGGGGGACGTACGAGAGCAGACGCTTGATGTCGTCGAGCGCGGCCTTCTCGCTTTCGGCGGCGAACTGCGCGACGCCCGTCTTGTTCGCGTGGGTGCGCGCGCCCCCGAGTTCCTCCTGGGTGACCTGCTCGCCGGTGACCGTCTCGATCACGCCCGGCCCGGTGATGTACATGTGGCTCGTGTCCTTGACCATGAAGATGAAGTCCGTGATCGAGGGCGAGTAGACCGCCCCGCCCGCACACGGCCCCATGATCCCGGAGATCTGGGGGACGACGCCGCTTGCCTTTTGGTTGCGGTGGAAGATCTCCGTGAACCCGGCCAGCGAGACGACGCCCTCCTGGATGCGCGCGCCCGCCGAGTCGTTGAGCCCGACGATGGGCGCGCCGACCTCCATGGCGGTGTCCATCACCTTACAGATCTTCTCGGCGAACACCTCGCCGAGCGAGCCGCCGAAGACGGTGAAATCGTGGGCGAAGACGAACGTCTTTCGCCCGTTGACGTCGCCGTAGCCGGTGACGACGCCGTCGCCGAGGATCTTTCGTTCCTCCATGCCGAAGTTGTGGTTTCTGTGGGTCCGGAGCTGGTCGAACTCGTGGAAGGTCCCGTCGTCGAGGAAGTACTCGATGCGCTCTCTGGCGGTCATCTTCCCCTTCCCGTGCTGGGACTCGATGCGGTCCTCCCCGCCGCCCAGTTCGGCCTCCGCCTTCAGTTCGCGTAGCTCCTCGATGTCGTCGTCGATGGTCACGGGCACCACCGTCCCTCACGATTCAGCATACGCCAATCCATTACGGACGCCGACAAAAGGGTTCCGCAGGCCCGTCCGAATCGCGGCTCGTTACCGGAGCGGTCCCGGGACGATGTAGTAGCCCGTCTCGGGCGTGAGAAACAGGTCGTTGAAGTTGAGCGCGACGACCACGAGCACGACCACGAGCACGAACGTCCGCAGCGACCACAGCCACGCCGGTCCGACGCCGAGCGAGGACCCCCGCCGGAGTTCGTCGATCGCCTCGTCGCCCATGACCCAGCCCACGAACACGACGACCGCGAGCACCGCGATCGGCAGGAAGAGAGTGACGCCGATCCCGTCGAACCAGTCGAGCCACGCGGTGTCGAGCGCCGAGGGGATTCCCAAGAGGAAACCGGCGACCCCGAGGCCGACGGCGGCCGGCGCGCGCGCGACCCCGAACGTGTCGACGGCGTAGGCGACGACGGCCTCGAGCAGGCTGATCGCCGAGGACAGCGCCGCGATGAAGACGACGGCGAAGAAGACGACCCCGATGGCCCGTCCGAGGATGCCGCCGCCCGGTAGCTCCGCGAGCGCCGTCGGGATGGCGATGAACACGGCGCCGGCACCGCCCTCGCCCGGCGGGACGCCCTGTGCGAACAACAGCGGCATGACGACCAGCCCCGCGAGCACCCCCACGAACGTGTTCGTGACCGCGATGGCGAGGCCGTCCGCAAAGAGGCTGTCGTCCCGTCCGAGGTACGACGCGTACGTGATCATCACCGAGAAGCCGAGCGACAGCGAGAACAGCGCCTGTCCGAACGCCGCCGGCAGGATCGTCGCGGCGTCCTCGACGATCACGCTGAAGTCCGGCGAGAGGAAGAAGGCGTACCCCTCGCCCGCCCCGGGGAGGGTCGCGGCGAAGACCGCGAGCGCGATCAACAGGACGACGATGCTCGGGACCATGAACTTCGTCGCGAGTTCGATCCCGCGTTCGATCCCGAAGGCGACGATGCCGATCGTGATCGCGATGAAGACCGCGTGAGCGAGGACGGCCGGGAGGCCGGCCGAGACCGCACCGAAGTACCCCTCGGGGGCGGCGAGCGCGTTGCCGGTGACGCTGCCGGCGACGTACCGGGTGACCCAGCCGCCGACGACGCTGTAGTACGACAGCGTCCAGAACGACGCGAGGATGCCGATCGCGCCGACGAAGCGCCAACTCGGCCGATCGAGGGTGCGAAACGCCTTGATGGCGTCGACGTTGGCCCGTCGGCCGATCGAGAACTCCGCGAGGATCACCGGAATGCCGATCAGCAATACCGCCGCCAGATAGACGACCAGAAAGGCCGCCCCGCCGTTCGCAGAGGTCTGGAAGGGGAACCGCCAGATGTTCCCCAGACCCACCGCGCTACCGACGGCGGCCAGGATGAACCCCGTCCTGGTCGCCCACGTTTCACGTTGTGACATACCTACGAACTGCTGGAACCGACATATAAACACGTCGATGTGAGAGTCAGTCTACCGAGACCGAATACATGGGGAGCGACACGTACCCGCCGAATCTCCGTTCCGCCGCCCATCGCGATGATATAAAAAAGCTAACATTTATGAGGAATGGGTGGATAACCTCGGATATGGTAACACACACCTACCGGCGGAACGTACTCAAGGGAATCGGGGCCACGGGCGTGGTCGGTCTCGCGGGCTGTCTGGGCGGTGACGGCGGCAACGGGAACGGGAACGGCGGCGACCGGGACGTGATGGTCGGGGTGTTACAGCCCACGACCGGGGACCTCGGCGATCTGGGTGGTCCGATCCGGGACGCGGCGGTCCTCCCCCGAACGCAACTCGAGGGGACGGACATCCCGTTCACCATCGACATACAGGAGGAGGACACCCAGACGAACCCCGAGGCGGGCATCAGCGCCGCACAGGCGCTCGTCGACGGGGGCTATCCCGCGATCACGGGTGCGGCCTCCTCGGGCGTGACGATCCCGGTCGCCCAGCAGGTGGCCGTCCCGAACGGGGTCGTGATGTGCTCGCCGGCCAGCACCGCGCCGGGGATCACGGACCTCGACGACGACGACTTCCTCTTTCGGACCGCGCCGAGCGACGCGCTCCAGGGCGAGGTCATGGCGCAGGTGGGCGCCGAGGATCTGGGCTTTTCGAGCGCCGCGACGTTCTACCTGAACAACGACTACGGCCAACAGCTCTCGGATTCGTTCGTCGAGGCCTTCGAGGGACTCGGCGGATCGGTCTCTGCGGAGGTGGCCTTCGAGGCCGAACAGCCCTCCTATACGTCGATCCTTCAGGAGGCCCTCGGCGGCGGCCCCGAGGTGTTGATCGTGATCGGCTACCCCGCCAGCGGCGAGCAGATCTTCCGCGACTACTACGCCGACTTCGACGGCGGCGAGACGATCATGGTGACCGACGGCCTGCGCGCGGGGTCGCTGCCGGGCAACGTCGACAACCCGATGGAGAACGTCGTCGGGACCGCGCCGCTGGCGGCCGGGCCCGAGGAGGACTTCTTCGCCGACCTCTTCGAGGAGGAGTTCGGCAGCGCCCCCGGCGTGTTCACCGCACAGGCGTACGACGCGACCGCGGTGCTCATCCTCGCGAACGTCGCGGCCGGCGACAACGACGGGACCGCGATCCGCGACAACATGCGTGCGGTCGCCAATCCCGACGGCGAGGATGTCGGCCCGAGCAACTTAGAGGAGGCGATCACGATGGTTGCGGACGGCGAGGAGGTCAACTATCAGGGCGCCTCGAGTCCCGTCGACTTCGACGACAACGGCGACATGCAGACGGTCACGTACGAGATCTTCGAGTTCGCCGACGGCGGGGTCCAGACGACCGAGACCGTCGAGTTCGAGGCCGAGTAGCTACCCGCCGAGGAAGTCCCGCCTCACCCGTTCGTTTCCGAGCAACGCCTCGCCGGAGTCCTCGTAGCGGTTCGCCCCCTGAACCAAGACGTAGCCGCGATCACACCGTTTGAGCGCCTCCGTCGCGTTCTGCTCGACGATCAACACGGCGGTCCCGTCGCCGTTGATCGCGTCGACGCGGTCGAACATGTCCGCGACGAGGTCCGGCGCGAGGCCGGCGCTGGGTTCGTCGAGCAACAGGAGGTCGGGATCGAGCATCAGCGCCCGTCCCATCGCGAGCATCTGCTGTTGGCCGCCGCTCATCGTCCCCGCTTTCTGCGTACTTCGTTCCTCGAGGATCGGGAACCGCTCGTAGACGTCGTCCAGACGCTCCTCGGGGATCGACTCGAGGATGTACGCCCCCATCTCGAGGTTTTCCTGGACCGTCAGCGACGGGAAGACGTTGTCGGTCTGGGGGACGTAGCCGACGCCGCGGGTGATGATCTCCTCGGGCCGGAGACCGCTGATCTCCTCGCCCGCGAAGCGGATCGACCCGCCCATGTAGGTCGTCAGCCCGAAGACCGACTTCATGACGGTCGACTTGCCCGCGCCGTTCGGGCCGACGATGGCGACGTACTCGCCCTCGGTCACTTCGAGGTCGACCCCGTCGAGGATCCGAAGGTCGCCGTAGCCCGCGTCGAGGTCCGCGACCTCGAGCAGCGCCATCAGACGCCACCCCCGAGATAGGCCTCGATGACCCGTTCGTCCTCGCGGATCGATTCGGGAGCGCCCTCCGCGAGGACGGTCCCCTGGTGCATCACGATGACGTGCTCGCAGTTCTCCATGATGACGTCCATGTCGTGTTCGACCAGCAGGAAGGTGTAGCCGTCCTCCCGGAGCGCGTGGATGTGATCGAGCAGTTTCCGTTCGAGCGAGGGGTTGACCCCCGCCATCGGCTCGTCCAACAGGAGCATCTCGGGGTCGGTGAGCAGCGCGCGCGCGAGTTCGAGGAGCTTTCGCTGACCGCCCGAGAGGTTGCCCGCATACTCCCCGGCGAGGTGGTCGAGTTCGAACAGTTCGAGCGTCTCCCAGACCCGTTCTCTGAGTTCCTCCTCCTGTTCGATCACGCCCCGGCGCGCACCGGGCACCACCGAGCGCCAGAGGGACTCGCCGAGTTGGCCCTTCGGCGCGAGCATCATGTTCTCGAGGACGGTCATCTCGGGGAGCCCGCGGGCGATCTGGAAGGTGCGGACCAGCCCCCTGTTGGCCACCCGATGCGGGGCGAGACCGGTGATGTCCTCGCCCTCGAACAGCACCCGGCCCGAGTCGGGTTTGTGGACGCCGGTGATGCAGTTGAACGTCGTCGACTTGCCCGCGCCGTTGGGGCCGATTAACCCGGTGATCGAGGCGCGCTCGACGCTGAAGCTCGCCCCGTCGACCGCGACGATGCCGCCGAAGCGCTTGTGGAGGTCCTCGACGCGAAGCGGGACGTCGTTCGTGGACGCCCCATCGACGGGAGTCGACGCGGCCGCCTCCTCGCTCGACGTGGCGTCACTCATCGGTCTCGCCCCCGTCGGCCGCGGCCGCCGTCGTCGGCCGTTTCGAGAGGTCCGTCGCGGCCGCCGTCTCCGTGCGGTGGCCGAGCAGGCCGTCGGGCCGCCAGAGCATGAGCAGGATCAACACCAGCCCGACGATCATGAACCGGAGCTGGTCGACGTTGCCGACGGCGTAGCCGAGCAGGGGAAGGGGATCGAGCGAGCCGAGTTCGACGGCCGCGTCGTAGATCGTCGGCGGGGCGCGCGCGTCGAGGTTCGCGCGGACGATCCGCTGAACGAAGGGGGGTCCCTCCCAGAGGGCGGCGGCGAAGACGAACCCGCCGATGACGCTCCCGGTGTTCGACCCGGAGCCGCCGACGATGAGCGCGACGAAGACGTAGAACGTGAGGATCGGCATGAACGACTCGGGGGTGACGAAGCCGCGCCCGCCCTGCCAGAGCATGCCCGCGAGCCCCATCAGCGCACAGCCGAGCATGAACACCTTGATCTTGACGCGGTCGGTGGGTTTTCCGAGCGATCGAGCGGCGAGTTCGTCCTCGCGGATCGCCTTGAGAACGCGGCCGAACGGCGAGTAGGCGATCCGCGAGAGCAACGCGTAGAGGGCGACGACACAGACGAGCAATAACACGGTGTACATGCCGCTCCTGACGACGGTCGACTGGACCCCGAGGAGGTCGCCGACGCCGAACAGGAACTCGCCGACGACGGTCGGATCGGCGCGGCGGTCGCCCCCCGGGTAGAACAGCCAGTCGACGATCGACTGGGTGCCCGTGAAGGTGATGCCGCTGCCGCCACCCGTCCCGAGTTCGCGGCCGGCGACCTCGAACTCGCGCAGCGACGCCGACAGCAGGCTCAGACGGACGATCTCCGAGAATCCGAGCGTGACGATGGCGAAGTAGTCCGCCCGGAGACGGAGCGCCGGCAGCGCCGCGATCAGGCCGACGACCGCCGCGGCGGCCATCCCGCCGAGGACGCCGACCCACAGCGGGAGGCCGAACCCGCCGGGGGAGGCGTCGGGCGAGGCGGTGAGGATCGCCATCGAGTAGACGCCGACGGCCATGAAGCCGGCGACGCCGATGTTGAACAGGCCGGTGTAGCCCCAGTGGAGGTTGAGCGCGAGCGTCAACAGCGCGTAGACCGCGGCGAAGAACGTCACCCGACGGAGCGTGCTGACGACGCCGTTGACGCTCAGACCCAACACGAGCCCGAAGACGACGAACACGGCGTAGATGACGAGGACGATCTTCGCGATCAACAGGAGGTCGGCCTGCCATCGCGGGCGGTCGCCCGGTTCGAAGAGCCGCCCGATCGCGTCCCGGGCGGTCATGCGGTCTGTACCCCCCCGAGCAGCCCCTGCGGGCGGAAGATCAACACGAGGATCATCAGCGCGAAGGCGGCGATCTCGTTCATGTCCGAGGGGATCCACACCAGCGAGACGTTGATGGCGAGCCCGATGACGAGCGAGCCCGCGATCGCGCCGTAGATCGAGCCGATCCCGCCGAGGATCACGGCCGCGAAGATGAGGAGGAGGAGGAACCACCCGAGGTTGTAGGTGATCGTCCCCCGGTCGAGCACGACGAGGTAGCCCGCGACGCCCGCGAGGCCGGCCCCGATCACCCACGTCGCCCGGACGACCCGCTCGGTCGGGATGCCCGTCACCAGCGCGAGGTCCTTGTTGTCGGCCATCGCCCGCATCGCCTTCCCGAGTTTCGTCCGCTGGAGCAGCAGGTGGACGCCGACCATCAACACGAGCGCCGCGGCGACCATCGTCAGCTGGTGGACGTTGAGCGATCCCGTCCAGAAGATCAGCTCGTGTTCGAGCCGGGGGGCGCTCGCGGTGACCCCGCGCGTGCTCGACGTGTAGATGAACGCGATGACGTACCTGAGCACGAGCGCGACGCCGACGCTCGCGATCAGCAGGGGGATCCCGCCGGTGTCGCGCATGGGCCGGTAGACGAGACGGTCGATCAACAGCGCGACCAAAACGGTCGAGACCGCGGCGACGACCAGCCCGAGACCGATCGCCAGCGGCTCGGCGAACACGTGCATTCCGAGGTCGCCCGGCTGGGCCCGGCCGTCCGCGCGCAACAACAGCCGACTGCCGAGTTCCGCGACGCCCGCGCCGCCGACGAGGTAGGCGACCGTCCAGCCGGTAAAGGCACCCGTGGTGACGAGGTCGCCGTGCGAGAAGTTCGCAAACCGGAGGATGCTGTAGGTCATCGACAGCCCGATCGCCGCGAGTCCGATGAGCAACCCGTCGACGATCCCCCGCCAGAGGAAGGTCGTGAACGTCCCGACCGCGAGGTCGCCGACGACGAGCCGGCGGACGAGGTCGAGGACCAACAGCAGACAGCCGCCCAGCAGGACCCCCCCGAAGAGCTGCTCGACCGTGAGAGATGAAAACAATCGCCTTACGTCAACAGTACTCATGTCTACTCGACATGATACGTTCACCGGTAATATAGTTCACGCCACGGCGGCGCGGACCAGCCGCGACGAAACGTATCACGCTACCTGAGCGAATCAGGCCTCGCCGTAGACCGGGATCGCGGCGCCGCTCGTCGGTCCCGTCGCGTCACTACAGAGGACGAGAAACACCTCGGCGATGTCGGCGGGGTCGACCCACTCCTCGCTGTAGTCCATCATCTCGCGGTTCGCGGGCGTGTCGATCACGCTCGGCATGACGCAGTTCGCCCGGACGGTGCCACGATTTTCCTCGGCGAGCGTCTCGGTGAGGAGCCTGATACCGGCCTTCGACGCCCGGTAGGGGCCGTCGCCCTCGCCGCCTTCGAGGGAGGCGCGGGCCGAGACGGAGACGATCGCGCCCTCGGTCTCCCGGAGGTGCGGGAGGGCGTGTTTCGACGCGAGGAAGGCGGTCTTCAGGTTCACGTTCAGCAGCGTCTCGAACTCGTCTACCCCCGTTTCGTCGATCGGCTGGCCGCCCATCCACGTGCCGGCGACGTTCGCCAGGTGGTCGAGGCGACCCGCCGAGTCGGCGACCGCCTCGACGACGCACTCGACGTCGCCCTCGTCGGTGAGGTCCCCCCGGTGGAACTCGACGCGGTCGGGATCGAGTAGCGAGTCGTCGCTGTCGATGTCGACCACGTCGGTCGCGTGGACGGTCGCGCCCGCGTCGTCGAACGCCGCACAGACCGCGCTGCCCAGCGCGCCACACGCGCCGGTCACCAGCACCACCCGCCCGTCGAAGTCGAAACTCGCGGACATGTCCTCCGATTCGACGGCCACGCGGATAAAGCCGACCGGTGGGTCGGGGGTCGAACGCCCCGCTCGTGGGAACTCCGCGAACTGACCTGTTCAGGGGCCGATACCGGGGCGTGAACGGCAAGTTACTTGCCGTTCGCCCTCGACGGGCGAGTATGACGCAGACCTCACACTCCGTCACACCGGGAGGGATCGGGGAGGACGACGACGGCCCGGCGACGGTGCTGCTCCGTGGGCCCTCCGAGGAGACGTGGGGCCCGATCTGGGACCAGCGCGACCCGCGAACGATGAACGTCCTGGCGATCACGACGCGACTGGACCCGCTCGAGTGGGTCGACGCCTGCGAGGGGCAACTCGGCGAACTGCCGGTCAAGACCGGCGCGATCCGGATCGGGACGCCGATCGACCCGGCGACCACCCCCGAGCGCCCGGCCCACGAGGGGGTCGACCTCCCGCTGACGGCGGTCGAGCGCCCGAGCGATCTGGCCGAACTCTACACCGCGATCAACCTCTACATCACAGAGTGGCTCCACACCGACGAGCAGACGGTGATCTGGATCGAGTCGCTGACGCCGGTGATCGAACACGTCGGGACGAAGCGCACGGTCTCCTTCATCGAGGCGCTCGCGAAACGCCTGCGGATGACCGGCGCGATCGCCTACGCGCGGGTCGATCCCCGCGACCACGACGACCACACGCTCTCGCTGGTGGGCGACGCGTTCGACCGCGTCGTCGAGGCCGATCAGGAGGAGGCCGCCGTGGCCGACTCGCGCGAGGAGCGGGTGCTCCGGGTGCTTCGCTCGGCGGAGCGCCTCTCGATCGAGACGATCGCCGGGCGGGTCGCCGCGGGCGAGAACGCGCGCCACCCCGAGGGCCACGAACCCGCGAACGCGCGTCTCGTCGCGATCGACCTCTATCACGCCAGTCTGCCGAAACTGGCCGACGCCGGTCTGGTAACGGTCGACTGGACGGGTCGAACGGCCGAACTCGCGGTCGAACCGACGCTCGTCGACGCCCTGCTCTCCCGGCGGGGCAGACGAGAGGAGTAGGACCATGTCACAGGACGATCCCATCGGACGGTCGGACGGCGACGGAGGCGAGAACTACCACGCCCACGAAACCCACCACCCACCTGCCTCCGACACCTCGCCCGTCGTCTCCGTCACGACGGCCATCGCCGCGGCGAGGGACGAAGCGCCGATGGACCTCGTCCCACCGCTGGAATCGGTCGCCGACACCGACTCGATCCGCTCGCACGTCGGGGACGCGGCCGACGACGACTCCCTCTCGTTTCGTTACAAGGACTGTGCGGTCGAGGTCTACGGGAGCGGCCGGATCGTCGTCGAAACCGACCGTCCCCGGCGACCGAAACGCGACGTCCCCGACCGCATCCGCAGGCTCGTCGAGGACCGCTACATCCCGGGAACGGGCACCGAACAGGCCGAGCGAAGGCGGGCGATCCTCGCGTCGTACTCGTACCTCAAGAGCCAGGGCAGCGCACGGCGCAGCGACTTCATCCGCGAGGTCTATCCCTGCTATCCGGGCGAGTACGCGATCCCCGACGGCGGCTGGTGGGAGACGATCGTCAAACCCGGACTGGGCGCCTGTCCCGACGTCGCGAAGGGCAACGCGATGTGGTACTACGTCGGCGACTGAGAGGGGTTTTCGTCGGGTCCACGAAGATCCGACGGGGGATTCTACGGCTCGATCACCAGTTTTCCGAGGAAGCTCTCTCCCAGCACCGCGCGCTGGGCCTCGTCCGCCTCCTCCAAGGGGTAGCTCCGCTCGACGCGGATCCCGAGGTCGCCCCGTTCCATGAGCCGGGCCACCCGTTCGAGGCGAGCCGAGAGGTCGGGCGTGTTGAACATGCTCATCAGGTGTACCCGGAGTTCCTTCGCCCGCGCGGCGGGCACGTTCTCCCAGCCCGCCTGCGGGGCCGTGTTCCCGATCCCGACGACGCGCGCGCCCTGCGCGGCGACCGCCGCGTCGAAGTCGAGGTACTCGTCGAGTCGGTGATCGAGGATCACGGACGGCTCGTACTCCCCGACTGCGTCTTCGAGGTCGTCGCGCGCGTAGTCGAAGACGGCGTCGGCACCGAGGTCGGCCAACGCGTCGTGGTAGTCGGGCGAGGCGGTCGTCACGACGTCCGCGCCGGTCGCGGCCGCGAGTTGGACGGCGGCGTGGCCCACCCCACCGGAACCGCCGTGGATCAGGCAGGTCTCGGCGGGTTCGAGCCCCGCGTGGTCGATCAGCGCGCGCCAGGCGGTGACGGCGGCGACGCCCGCCCCGCCGCCGGCGTCGAAGGCGACGTTCTCGGGGAGTCGGGCGACCCTGTCGGTGGGCACGAGCGCGTACTCGGCGTAGGTTCCCTGGTGGTCCCGCCCGAGGCCGGTGCCGAACACGCGGTCGCCCGCCTCGAAGCCGGGCGTCCAGTCGCCCGCCTCCTCGACGATACCTGAAAAATCCGACCCGGGCGTCATCGGCAACTGGTAGGGCTGGAACGACCCCTCGCGGAAGTAGGTGTCGACGGGGTTGACCCCCGCGGCCTCGACCCGCACGAGCAGTTCGTGCCCCCCCGGTTCGGGTTGCTCTAGTTCCTCTACGTCCAGTACCTCGGGTCCGCCGTGGTCGTGGTATCGTACCGCACGCATGGCGAAGGATTGTTCCGAGGGGACAAAGCGCTACCCGTAGCGGCATCCACGAAAGCGGGTGGTCCTGTCGAGACTCATCGAAGATGATGTGTTCCTTCGGACGTACTGCGTCCAGGGCGCGTATTTCGCACACCCGTGGGAGCGAACCCGTGAACATCCCGAATCCGTTATTCGTTCGTCGAATGTAACCGATTTAAAGAGAACAATGCTATCTCCTCCGTGCGCGTCTAGATAAGAGGTGGCCGTCATGGCGATCAAACAACCCAAAAACGTCGAGTCGCTGGAGCAGTTGTACGCCGCATTTAACCGAGGAGACACCGAAGCAGTCCTGAACGGGTGGACCGACGACATCACCTGGACCGAGCCCGAAGGCGACCCTGCCGCGGGTACGCACCACGGTCCCGATGAGATACTGGAGAACGTGTTCGGGACCATTCCGGATACCCTCGACCGCTTCGAGGCCGACCCCGATCGATTCATCGACCGCGGTGACACGGTGGTCGTGGAGGGCAACTTCATGATCACCACGGAATCCGGACGGGACTACGAGGTCCCATTCGCACACATTTGTGAACTCCGAGACGGCAAACTCCAGCGGTTCACCAACTATACTGATACCGTCGTGATGCAGCAGGCATTCGAGTCGTAGGCCTCGTCTTCTCCGCTCTCAGTAGTGAGCCCAACGAACGAGTATCCGACGGTTGGGATCGGTCTACTGCAGATATCCTCCGTATCCAGTACGCGTATTTCCATCGGATCCGATGAAATTCGACGAAGTCGGACGGCGACGGACCGATTCCGTATCCCGTCGCCGGATCGGCGAAGATCGGAAAGGGAGTACGATCTGCCTCAGTCGGTCAGCCCGTACCCCCGCGCGAACAGCGCGACGTCGACGGCGCTCACGACTAGCGTCAGTCCCACGAGGACGGCCAGCGCGGCGTTCGGGTCGACGTCGGAGTAGCCCAGAAAGCCGTAGCGCACGCCGTTGACCATGTAGACCATCGGATTCAGGAGGGAAACGGTCCGCCACAGCGGCGGCAGGATCTCGAGCGAGTAGAAGACGCCGCCGAAGAAGACCAGCGGGCGGAGGATGAACTGGTTCATCACCGTCAGGTGGTCGAAGTCCTCGGCGACCAGCCCGCCGACGACGCCGAGGGCGGCGAACAGGAGCGTGACGACGAGCATGAACGCGACGAGATACAGCGGTCGCTCGATTCCCACGGGCGTGAAAAAGGCGCCGATGACCGCGATGATGATCCCGACGACGATTCCTCTGGAAGCGCTCGAGAGGACGTAGGCGACGACCATCTCGGTGTACGAGAGCGGCGAGGTGATCGTCTCGTGGATGTACTCGTTCCACCGGCCGTGAAAGATCGAGAAGGAGGCGTTCTCGAAGGCGTTCGAGATCGCGCCGAGCACGACGAGGCCGGGCAGGAGAAACAGGATGTACGAGAAGCCCTGAATCGAGTCGATGCGCGTCCCGAGGATGACGCCGAACACCGAAAAGTAGAGCACGTTCGTGATCATCGGCGGGAGGAAGGTGTTCCACGGCCGCCGGACGAACCGCTGGACCTCGCGTTCGAGCAGCGTGTAGAACCGGGCCGAAAGCGGGTTGACGACCATCAGCGCGCCTCCCCCGCGAGGCGGGCGGTTTCGTCGGCCCCGTCGCTCCCATCGGCCCCGCTAGCCCCGCGCTGGCCCTCGGTGAGTTCGACGAAGATCTCCTCCAGCGACGTTCGAGAGATCTCGATGTCGGTGATCTCGTGGCCCCGCGCTTCGAGGCCGTTGAGCAGGCGTGGGGCGACCCGTCCGCCAGCGCCGTTTACGCGGACGACGAGCCGACCTCCCTCCAGTCGGACCTCCTCGACGCCCTCGACCCCGCGGTCGATCGTGGGCGCGCTCGCGGGCGGGTCACGCAGTTCTACGGTGACGGTATCGCTTCCCCGCTCGGTCAACTCCTCGGGGGTGGCGACCGTGACCTTCCGACCCGCGTCCATGATCGCGACGCGGTCACAGAGGCGTTCGGCCTCCTCGATGTAGTGGGTAGTGAGGAGGATCGTCGTCCCCTCGTCGTTCAGCCGGTTGATCACCTCCCAGAGATCGTGGCGCAACTGGACGTCGACGCCCGCTGTCGGTTCGTCCAGGATCAGGAGGTCGGGATCGGTCACGATCGCGCGTGCCAGGAGCAGTCGGCGTTTCATCCCGCCCGAGAGCCAGTCGAATCGGGTGTGGCGCTTGTCGTAGATGCCGACGAGCTTGAGCGCCTCGTTCGCGCGACGTTCGGCCTCCTCTCCGCTCACGCCGTGGTAGCCCGCCTTGTGCATCAGCACCTCGCGGATCGGGAAGAACCGGTCGACGTTGAACTCCTGTGGCGCGAGGCCGATGCTGTCGCGCACCGCGCGGTAGTCGTCCTCGACGTCGTTTCCGAAGACCGTCACCTCGCCGCCGGTCTTCCTGACCAGCCCGACCAGCGTGTTGATGAACGTGGTCTTGCCCGCACCGTTCGGACCCAGGAGGCCGAAGAACTCCCCGGCCTCGACCGACAGCGAGAGGCCATCGAGCGCCCGGACGTCGCTGTACTCCTTTTCGAGTCCCGTCGCTTCTATCGCCAGCGTCATTGTCGGACGGAAGTGCTCGCGACGATAAAGCGCGACGGATGCGGATATTGTAGTCGTTGAACCCATTCACACACCGCTTGCAGCCGATGGCCAGCGCCCGCGGGGCGCTGGCCGTGTATTCGCAAAGCGTGTGTGCGTTGCCGTTCAATGACTACTATCGCTACTCCAGATAGCCCAGGTCGGCCAGTCTGTCCTCGACGTCCCCGTCGGCGGTCGTCTCTCGCACACCCCGTTCGTGGTCGGGGTAGGTCGTCTCGTCGCTCGTCGCGACCAGCGCGAGCGGCTCGCCATCCATCCGGTCGCTTCTCGGCACCCCGAGCGCGGAGAGCACCGTCGGCGCGACGTCCAGCAGGTGTGCACCCGCGAGGTCCGCATCGGCGTCGATCCCGGGGCCGGTCGCCATGACGACGCCGTCGAGCTTGTGGTTCCACGGTTCCGAGGGCGGGGCGAAGAGGTCCTCGCGGAGCTGTGCCGAGAGGAAGTAGTTCCAGTCGTTGGGCACGGTCATGACGTCGACCGCGCGCTCGACGTTCGGCCCCTCGAAGTACTCCTCGACGCGCGCGACGTCCTCGAAGACGCGCTCGCCGTCGGGTGCGCGAACGTCCGAGAGCAGTTCGATCAGTTCCTCACGAAGGTCCTCGTACTCCGCGGGGGGGACGACGCCCTCGGGGTCGCGCCCCGCGAGGTTGATCCGGACGCCCGTCTCGACGCGCGAGCGCATGTACGCCGTCGATTCGGCGAAGTCGACCTGCTCGTCCGATGCTTTGACGATGCCCGCGGGCGCGTGGCGTTTCGCGAGGTCGTCGAGCCCGACGCGCTCGAGTGCGCGAGCGACCCGATGGGTGGTCATCCCGAAGTTCGCGGCGGTCGCGACCCCGCGTTCGAGCAGCGTCGGCTCGCGTTCGGTCTTCTCCTCGCCCTTCCTGAGCGACTGCTCGCGGACGGTCTGCCAGGAAGGCATCCCCGCAGCGCTGCGGGTCGTCTCGATGTAGCCGTGGTTTCTGAGGAAGGTGTTGAGGCGGAACTCGCTCCCCTCGTACTTGCCGAGGCCGTGGTCGCTCACCAGCAGCGCGACGGTCGGGTCGGTCGCCTCGAGGATCCGTTCGATCTCGCGGTCGACGGCCTCGTAGATCTCCGCGACCAGGTCCTCCTCGTAACCGTACTGGTGAAAGACCGTGTCGGTGACCTGAAACTGGACGAACCCGAAGTCGGGTTCGAACCGGTCGGCGAGGTAGAGGAAGGCGTCGCTTCGCATCCGCACGGAGTCGACGTACTCCTCGAAGGCCTCGGCCTCGCCGCCCGGCGTCGGGTACACCTTGTACTCGCCGATCGCCTCGCGGACCTCCTCGAGGATCCCCTCGGGGTGCGAAGGCGGGTTCTCGGGAGCGGTAAAGCCCGGGATGACCGCGCCGTCGATCCCGCTCGGCGGATAGGTCATCGGGACGTTGACGACGACGCTTCGTTTCCCGTGGTAGTCGAGCAGTTCCCACAGCGAGTGTTCGTCGACGGCGCTCGCGTTCGCCACGCCCCAGTCGTAGCCGTCGTACGTGAGGAAGTCGAAGACGCCGTGTTTGCCGGGGTTCGTCCCGGTGTACAGCGAGGGCCACGCGCTCGCGGTCCACGGCGGAATCTGCGACTCGAGCGGGCCGCTCGGGCCGGCCTCCCAGATCGACTGGATCGTCGGCACCCTCTCTGCTTCGAACAACGGTTCGAGTATCCCCTGACTACAGGCGTCGATACCGATCAACAACGTATCGACGTCCCCACCACGGTCCGTTGACATTGCAACCAGGGTGACCTACACCCGACGCATTCCTTATTATAGATCCGCTAACATCCCGATGCGACGACGCCGATCGGGGTTTAGCCGTGCGATAACGTCTAATTTCGTATGATTTATAACCGGCCTTAGGCGACGGATGAGGGGTAGAAATCACACCCGTCTTATATAACAGTACTCCGACAAGACTGTGCGATGGTACGTTACCCGCAGGTCGAACGGGGTCGCGGTCGGTTTGGCGTGGGACGGGTGGCAGGGACGCTGTGCTCTCTTTATCCGATGGCGACGAACGTGACGTATGGCGGAAAACGATCGATTCGACCCCGAAACCCGCGACGCGCGTGAGGTGGCTGCGAAAGCCGGGACGGAACCGGCGGACTTCCTCTCCTTGCTCCCCCACTACTACCGGGGGGAGGTGGGACAGATGTCGACGCGCCTCGACCGACTCGACCTGACGACGGACTGGGCCATCGCCGTCATCGCCGCCGTCCTCTCGCTGTCGTTCGCCTCGCCGGATAGCCCGCCGTACTTCCTGTTGATCGGGATGCTAGCGCTGTCGGTCTTCCTCCTCTTCGACATCAGGCGGTATCGGTCCTTCGACGCCACACGATCCCGGGTCCGGATGATCGAGGAGAACGTCTTCGCCACGGCGTTCAACCCCGAGACCGCGATCCGCCGGGAGTGGCGAACCGAACTCGCCGACGACCTCCGCAACCCGACCCTCAAGGTCTCGGCCCGGGAGGCGATGACGCGGCGACTGCGACGGGTGTATTTCCTGCTGTTGAGCGTGTTGCTCGTGGCGTGGCTGTTCCGAATCACCCTCTTCGTCCCGGACGAACGGTGGTTCGAAACCGCCGCGATGCCGGGCGTCGCAGGAAGCATCGTCGTCGGCGTCGTCCTCCTGTACTACGCCGCCGCCCTGATGGTGACGGCGTGGCCGACCCCCCGACAGGCCAAAGGGGAGTACCACGGGGTGGAAGCCGGCGAGTGGAAGGACGAGGAGTGATCACCGGGTGGCCGTTCGGCCGATACGCCGCTCGAACCGGCCGCCTCCGTGGGATCTCGCGCGCCCACGTATGGGCGTAGGCGACGACTTTCGGTACTACTAACTCGCCGTACGCAGGAGTTCCGTTCGAGTCACCAATGAAGCTTCACGAGTATCAGGCGAAGTCGGTGTTCGCCGACGCGGGCATTCCCACGCCCGACTCGCAACTCGCCGAGAGCACCGACGAAGTGCTTTCGGCCGCCGGGTCGATCGGCTATCCGGTCGCGATCAAGGCACAGGTACAGGTGGGAGGTCGCGGCAAGGCCGGCGGGATCAAACTCGCCGACGACGACGAGGAGGCCCGCGAGGCCGCCGACGCCATCCTCGGGATGGACCTCAAGGGCTACACCGTCGACCGCGTGCTCGTCGAGGAGGCCGTCGACTTCACCGACGAACTCTACGTCGGCGTGACGATGGACCGCGGCGAGGGTAAACCCGTCGCGATGGTGTCGGAAAAGGGCGGGGTGGACATCGAATCGGTCGCCGAGGAGGACCCCGACGCGATCGCCCGCGAGCACGTCGATCCCGCCTTCGGCCTCCAGCCGTACCAGGCCCGCCGCGCGGTCTACGACGCCGGGATCGACCGCGAGGTCGCAAGCGACGTCTCGAGCGTGCTCACGACGCTCTTCTCGCTGTGGGACGATCGGGACGCCTCCGACACGGAGATCAACCCGCTGATGGTAACCAGTGGTGGGGAGGTCGTCGCCGCCGACGCCGTGATGAACATCGACGAGGACGCGCTGTTTCGCCAGCCCGAACTCGCCGAGATGGAGGAGGAGTCCTACGAGGACGACCTCGAACGCAAGGCCGGCGAGTACGGCTTCGACTACGTCCGCCTCTCGGGCAACGTCGGCATCATCGGCAACGGCGCGGGCCTCGTGATGACGACCCTCGACCTCGTGGACTACTACGGTGGCGAGCCCGCGAACTTCCTCGACGTCGGCGGCGGCGCGAAGGCGGAGCGGATCGCCAACGCGCTGGACATGGTCTTCTCCGACGAGAACGTCGACAGCGTGGTGTTCAACATCTTCGGCGGCATCACCCGCGGGGACGAGGTCGCGAAGGGGATCAACGACGCCCTCGGACAGTTCGAGGAGATCCCCAAGCCCGTGGTCGTCCGACTGGCGGGGACCAACGCCGAGGAGGGCATGGAGATCCTGAACGCCGACCTCGTACAGGTCGAACAGACGCTCGAAGAAGCGGTACAGCGTGCCGTCGAAAACGCACAGGAGGGAGACGCATGAGTATCTTAGTCGACGAGGACACCCGCGTGGTCGTACAGGGCATCACCGGCGGGGAGGGGAAGTTCCACACCGAACAGATGATGGAGTACGGCACGAACGTCGTCGCGGGCGCGGTGCCCGGACGCGGCGGCCAAGAAGTGGCCGGCGTGCCGGTCTACGACACGGTCAGTCAGGCCGTGCGCGAGGAGGACGCTGACGCATCCGTTATCTTCGTGCCGCCCGCGTTCGCCGCGGACGCCATCTTCGAGTCGCTCGACTCCGAATTGGATCTCGCGGTGGCGATCACCGAGGGGATCCCGACACAGGACATGAGCAAGGTCCACAAACGCCTCTCGGAGGTCGACACCCACCTCGTCGGCCCGAATTGCCCCGGTCTCATCACCCCCGGCGAGGCCAAGTTGGGCATTCTGCCCGGCAACATCTTCTCGTCGGGCAACGTCGGGCTGGTCTCCCGATCCGGGACCCTCACGTATCAGGTCGTCGACAACCTCACGAACCGTGGGCTGGGCCAATCCACCGCGGTCGGGATCGGCGGCGACCCGATCATCGGCACCTCGTTCGTCGACGCCCTCTCGCTGTTCGAGGAGGACCCCGCGACCGACGCCGTGGTGATGTGCGGCGAGATCGGCGGCGAGGACGAGGAACAGGCCGCACGGTTCATCGCCGAGAACATGGACACGCCCGTCGCGGGCTTCATCGCCGGCCGGACCGCCCCGCCCGGAAAGCGCATGGGCCACGCCGGCGCGATCGTCTCGGGCAGCGGGACCGGCACCGCCGAGTCGAAGATCGACGCCCTGAACGACGCCGGCGTGCCCGTCGGCGACACCCCCGAGGAGGTCGCCGACACCGTCGAGGAACTGCTGTAGATCAGGCGTTCAGGCGTTCTGTTTTCGTGCGGCTCGTTTCGATCCCGTCAGCCGGGCGACGTCGCGTTCGAGCGCGTTCGCGTAGGTCAGCCGGCGCTTGCGGGCGTCGGCCTCGTCGATCTGCGGCCGGCCGTCGAACCGACGGGTGAGCGGGTCGTACGCGTCGACGTCGAACCCCATGCGCTCGAGGTACTCGCGGACGCGCTCGGAGTCGAGCCCGTCGTGGATCGCCGCGTCGGTGTACTCGCGGACGGCGTCGAACTCCGGGAGCGTGATCTCCTCGTCGGTGACGCGCCCGCGTTCGCCCTCGATGCGGACGTCGACGCGACTCGCCGCGTCCATCACCGGGTACATGTCCCGTGCGAGCTGGATGATCTGGCTCGGGAGCGTGGCGTCGGGCGAGCGCCACTCGACGGTCGGGAAACACTTGCGCAGCCGCACCGGCGCCCAGATCGCGTCGTCGGGCGTGAAGTTCGCCTCGAAGGCCTCCTCGTCGACGCCGGCTTCCATCGCCGCGCGCTCGAACTCGTCGTAGCGCCGTTCGAGTCGGTCGTTCCACTGGGCGACGCTCTCGGCGTACTCCCAGAGCTGGCCGTGGTCGGGGTACTTCGCGTATCCCTTCTTCCGGTAGATGTAGGGGCGTGCGCCCGCGGCGACCCGACGGCCCTTGTAGTACGGCGAGGAGTTCGCGAGCGCCAGCGCGGGGTCGAGCGCGATGAGCGCGTTGAGCTGGTCGACGACGCGGCGCTTCTCGAAGTGGATGTGGGTGCCCGCACAGTGTTTGGCGTAGTCGAAGTCGTCGCCGAGGACGCGCCGCTGGATGCGGGCCCGCTCCTCGGGGAGCTGCTCGATCGTGCCGCCGTGAAGCGGCGTCCCCAACGGGACCAGTCCCCGGTCCCGTGCCGCCGCCTCGCGCAGCGTCTCGTCCAGTCGCTCGACGAACTGCGTGGCGAGGTCGTCGACCGACTCACACGGGGTGGTCTTGATCTCGAGGAGACAGTCGACGAACTCCTCTTCGACCTGCGGCGAGACCTCCGTCAAGTCGCCGGGCGTACACAGCGCGCCCGTCCGGTCGATCACCCAGTACTCCACCTCGATGCTCGTTTTCATGGTATCAGTTATCACTGTAGCCGCACGTCTCCCGCTCTATCTCGGCTCGAAAATCCCCGGACATCGGCCGAACACGCCGACCTATAACGGTGACCTTTCGTCGTGATTCGACGGCTGTCGTAAAGACGTCCCCCCACGCAGCTGCAAGGTCGTTATACTAAACCGGGTACCGAACCGGTCGGGCACGCGACGAGCGTCGATAAATGTCGATGTCCGTCGACCTATCCGGGGTAGTATCGTATATCGGTCGGTTCCGAGCGAATGGATCGTGATATGTCGAGATGGGGAATCGGCGACGGTTCCGACGCACGTCGACGCCCGATCGAACGAGTCGTCGTGTTCGGACCGCCCACGGTCGAAAATGGGGGATCAGATCGAATCGCGCAGGTCCGATAGCACGACCGTTCGCGCGTTTACCGCGACCTCGTCGCGCTCTTTGAACCCGCTCCCGGTGAGGATCGTTACAACCCGCTCGCCCGGACGTATCTCGCCGCGCTCGACCAGCCGTTCGAATCCGGCGTGGGCGACCGCCGATGAGGCCTCGACGCGAAAGCCGCCCTCGCGGGCGAGTCGGTGCTGGGCGGTACGGGTCTCCTCGTCGGATACGGACACCGCCCCGCCGTCGGTGTCCCGCAGCGCCGCGAGCGCCCGGTTTCCGCTGGGAGGGTCGGCGTTTGCGATCGAGTACGCGATCGTCTCCCCGCCCGTGATCGCGCTCACCTCCCGCTCGCCGGCCTCGAACGCCCGGACGATGGGGTCACAGGCGCTCGCTTGACAGGCGTACAGTCGGGGAGGCACGTCGAGGAGGTCGGCGGCGCGCAGTTCGAGCAGCGCCTTCCAGATCGCGCTCAGGTGCCCGCCGCTCGAAACGGGAAGGACGATCGCGTCGGGCACCTCGGGCGAGAACGCCTCGCAGATCTCGAACGCGACGGTCCTCTGACCCGCCACCCGGAGGGGGGTATCGGAGTTGACGAACTCGATGCCCTCGACGTCCAGCGAGACCTCGTAGAGGCGGCCGTAGTCGCCCTCGACGCGAACGATGTCGGGTCCGTAGCGCGCGATGTGCGAGAGGCGTTCCTCGGGGATGTCGGCGGGCACGCAGACCGTACAGTCGATGCCGGTGCCCGCGGCGGTCGCGGCGGTACTCATCGCCATGTTGCCGTGCGAAACCGTGCCGACCCGCCCGATCCCGTGTTCGAGCGCATAGGCGAGCGCGACCGCGCTGCCGCGGTCCTTGAAGCTCCCCGTCGGGTTTCGCCCCTCGTCCTTGCAGAACAGTCGCACCCCGTCGACGTCCAGGCTGGGCGTCCGCACCAGCGGCGTCCCGCCGGCGGCCGCCGCGATACCCGTGGGGGTCTCGGCGGGGAGCAGGTCGGCGTAGCGCCACATCCCCGGATCCCGGCCGGCGGGCCACCGAAACGCCCCGATCCCGAACCAGAGGGGTTCGCCGCACTCACAGCGTTTTCGCTCGGCGAGGGGAAACGAGCGGCCACAGTCGTAACAGCGGACGGGCGGCATACCGGACGCGAGGGAGACGGGCGAGAAGAGCCTACTGGTTAGAGGTAGGCGGCGTCCCAACGGGTGGCCTTGCGGACGTTGCCACACTCGTTGCAGACGACCCGCCCCGAGGGGTCCATCGCGTTGTCGAAGCTCTCACAGACCGAGCAGAACCAGCCGTAGCGTCTCTCCAGATCCTCGTCGAGGTACGAGACGTGGAACGCACCACGCGACCCGACCGATGCCTCCCGGTAGGCGACGTAGAGCGTCTCGCCCTCCTCGTTCTCGTGGGGTTCGACCGCGCGCCGGTACTGTTCACCCTCGGGGATGTCGACCCAGACGTTCTCGGTGTACTCCTCGCCGGCGATCTCCTGGGTGTGGGTGTAGGCCGACTCGTAGCCACGGCGCTCGTAGAACTCGTTGCCGGGCTCGTTCTCCGCGAAGACGAACCCCTTGAACCGATCGATCCCGTCGGCCTCGAAGGTCTCGCGGGCGTGATCGTACAGCCGTGAACCGTAGCCCTCACCGCGGTGGTCGGGATCGACGTGCAGCCAGTGGATCTCGCCGACGCGTTCGGGGAACTCGACGAGGTAACACTGGGCGAACGCGACGATCTCCCCGTCGACCTCGAGGACGGGGATGTAGACGTCGTCGGCCTCGTCCGAGATGAGCTCCTCGAGCCGGCCGTCGCCGTACCACTGCTCAACGGCGTCGTCGATGGTCTCCGATTCCAGAAAGTGAGCGTACGACGTCTGCAGCGACTGGCGCGCCACCTCGCGGATGGCGTCCACGTCCTCCCGTGTCGCGTCTCTGATCTCCATACTTCGATTGCGGCGGCTCGCTACTAAACTGTTGTTCCACGAGCGCGGTTATTTGCCGCCCGGCTCGACGGATGGGTCGTCGAGCCGCCGCTCTCGTTGCCGGTGTCTCGGCTTCGCCCTCGCCGCCGAGCGACTCCGCGGCGGGCGAAGGAAGGCTTATGAGCCGTCGGGGACAGCCTCCCGTATGTTCGAGGAGGAACTCGGGTTCGAACCGGGGACGCTCTCGCCGGTCGTCCCCGTCGTGACGACCCTGCTGATCGCCCTGTTCGTGATCGGACTGCTCTACCGCCTCGTCGGCCTCGTGTTCTAGCTCCGAAGCTTTCGGAGGAGTTTTCGCAGCGCTTTCAGCGTGAGGATTCGCTTGAGCAGGCCTTTGAGTCCAGCGTTCATGTCCGACGAGTGTGGTCCCGGCCACTAATACGTTCGGCAGTCACAGTACGGGCCCTCATCCCTGACGGTACTCTCGGCCGTGTTCCAGTGGTGGGAAGGGACGAACGGGGCGGATTCGAACCACGAGGACGTCGCTTCGCTCGTCCTCTGGGTTCAAACCGCCCAACGCTTCGATTCTCCGGCACGGCGTTGCTCACACACGCTCGCTGTCGCTCGCGGTGTTCGCAGGTAGATGCCGGAGAAATATCAGTGGGTCGGGGCGGATTTGAACCGCGGTCACTTCGCTCTCTGACGCTCGCTTCGTTCCCTGTTTCAAATCCTTCGTAACCATTTCGCCGACACAGGCTCCTCGCGCTGCTCGTCGCATTGTGCCGTCAGAAATGGGTCGGGGCGGATTTGAACCGCCGACTTCCTCCGTGTGAAGGAGGTATCATGGCCGGACTAGATCACCGACCCGCAGCGGGTAGTTCCCGTGGGCCGGACTTAAGGATTCTGTCTCGCCACCCCCGAAGACCACGCCCGGTGACACAACTGGTTTAGCCCCCGGTCCGGTATCACGGACCAATGACGCGTCGCACGGCAGTGATCGACGGATGAACGACCTCCAACCGGTCGCGCTCGGCGACCGACCCGCGGACCTCGTCGTCGAGGGCGGGCGGGTGTTGCTCCCCGAACTCGGCGAGTTCCGCTCGCGCGCCGTCGCGGTCGTGAACAACCGCGTCGCGGCGCTCCCCGAGGACGCCGACAGGGTGATCGGCCCCGAGACGGAGGTGATCCACGCCGACAGCGGGGCCGTCGTCCCCGGGTTCGTCGACGCCCACACCCATCTCGACATGCTCCAGTGTTACGAACTGGCCTACCACCGCTCGCTCGAGGGCGGGACGACGACGGTGATCTCCGAGTGTACGGCCTTGTGCGCGTTCGGCCCACGGGGCGTCGAGGAGTTCCTCGCGGCGACCGCCTACCTGCCGGTGACGGTCGCGGTCGCGCTCCCGCCGACCCCGCTGTTCGACACGTTCGAACCCGCGGACGCGACCGGCGAGGAGGCGCGAGAACTGGTCGACCTGCTCGCGGACGACCGGATCGTCGGCGTCGGCGAGACCGACTGGATCCACGCGGTCGGCCGCGACACGCCCGCCGAGGCGCTCTACGAGCGCGCGGGCGACCTCGGCAAGCCGGTGACGGGCCACGCCGCCGGCTGTCGGGGCGGGAAGCTCGCCGCCTTCGCCTCGATCGTCGACAACGACCACGAGGCGATAGATCGGGGAGGAGTCATCGAGCGCGCCGAGAACGGTATCCACGTCGTCGGGCGCTGCGGGTCGGTCCGCGACGACGTCGAGGCGCTCGCCGAGGCCATCGATCGGGTCGGTCCCGCCGAGTGCTCGCTGTCGACCGACGGCGTCTGGCCGCGCGACCTCCCCCAGGGCCACATGGACCGGGTCGTCCGGCGCGCGATCGAGGCCGGGATCGACCCCACGGACGCGCTCCGGATGGCGACGCTCTCGCCGGCGCGCCACTTCGGGCTCGACGACCGGGGTTCGCTCGCGCCGGGCAACGTCGCCGACGTGGTCGTGCTCTCCGATCTCGAGGGGGTTCGAGTGGAGACCGTCGTCAGCGGCGGTGAGGTGGTCGTCAGGAACGGCACCGCCACGGTCGGCCCGCGGAACCGCGAGTACCCCGAGGAGTTCTACGACAGCGTCTCGATCCCGACCGACCCCGGGGCGTTTTCGGTCCCCGCCGACGGGGAGGCGGTCCGCGCGATCACGCTCGAGGGGGGACTACTGACCGGCGAGACGCGCGTCTCGCCGCCGGTCGAGGGCGGCGAGTTCCGTCCCGATCCCGAGGGGGACGTGCTCAAGGCCGCGTTGCACGACCGGCGTGCCGACCGACGGCGGGGATTCACCGGCTTTCTCACGGGGCTTGGGCTCCAGTCGGGTGCGGTGGCCGCCTCGTCGACGTGGGAACTCCCCGGCGTGGTCGTCGTCGGGGCCGACGAGACCGAGATGGCGCGGGCGGCCGCCCGCGTCGAGGAGATGGGCGGCGGGTGGGCCGTCGCCGACGGGGAGGTCGTCGCCGAACTCCCCCTCCGGGTCGGCGCGACCTGTTCGGACCTCGACGTCGGGGAGACCGCGACCCTGTTCGGAACGGTCGAGAGCGCGCTCCGGGCGCGCGGGGTCGGGATCGACCGACCGCTGCTCGCGATCCAGACGCTCTCGTTCCCGGGCGTCCCCGCGCTGAAACTGTCGTTTTCAGGCTACGCCGACGTCAAGGAGCGCGAACTCGTCGGGCTTCAGTAGCTCGGATTTTCCTCGCGGACGCCATCGCGTTTGTTCACCGCCCGCGCGATCACGAACAGCGCGTCCGAGAGCCGGTTGAGGTAGACGACGGCGACCTCGTTTATCGATTCCTCCTCGGCGAGCGCGACGGCGCGGCGTTCGGCCCGCCGGACGACCGCACGGGCGTGATGCAGCTTCGCGCCCGTCCCGCTCCCGCCGGGCAGGACGAACTTCCGGAGGGGGTCGAGTTCCTCGTCGTAGGAGTCGATCCACTCCTCCAACCGGTCGACATGCTCCTCGCGGACCCGAGGGTCGTCCTCGTCGGGATCGGGGTTCGCGAAGTCCGCCTGCACGACGTGGAGGTGGTTCTGGATCCCCCCTAGCTGGGCGTCGACGTCGTCGTAGCCGGTGGGTCGAACGGTCCCGATCAGGGCGTTTGCCTCGTCGACGGTGCCGTAGGCCTCGATCCGGGCGCTGGTCTTCGAGACGCGCTCCATGGTCCGGAGGTCGGTCAGCCCCTCGTCGCCGCGACCGGTGTAGATCGTCATACCGGCCAGAGGTCGGGCGGCTACTTAGCTTCGGAGGACTCCCGGAAGGCCGTGCCGGAGCGACAAGCCCTAAGCGCGCGAACGGGGTACGGTGGGCCAATGGGAGTCCGTACTCGATCACGCAGTTGGGGGCCGTTCGCGGCGTGAAACGCGCGCGTGCGGTCGTCCTCGCGGTCATCGTCAGCACCTTCTTCGTCGGCTTCGGTGGCGGCGTCGTCTTCCCGATCCTCCCGAACCTCGGGGCGGTACTGGGGATCTCGCCGTTTCTCGTGGGCGTCATCCTGAGCGCGAACCGCTTTACCCGCACGGTAGCGAACACCCCCGCGGGCGCGCTCGTCGACCGGATCGGCACCCGGACGCCCTTCATCGCGGGGCTGTTCATCGAGGCCGGCGCGACCCTCGGGTACATCGTCGCGATGCTGTCGGCGCTGCCCGAGGCGTGGTTCCTGCTCGCGCGCGTGGTCTGGGGGGTCGGCAGCGCGCTGGTGTTCGCGACGGCCTACACCATCGCCGCCGACGTGAGCACCGGCGCCTCGCGGGGAACCAACATGGGCGTCGTCCGCGGCGGGATGACGCTCGGCTTCCCCGCCGGCCTCGTCCTCGGCGGGGTCGTGAGCGAACTGTTCTCGATCCCGACGGCGTTCGCGCTCGCGGCGGCGTTCGCGCTCGTCGCGGGCGTGCTCGCGTACGCGACCATCCCCGAAACCCACGTCAGCGGGGCGAAGACGGCGATCAAGCCGTGGGAGATCGAGACGACCGTCCCCGCGCTCACGGTCGGACTCGTCAACTTCGGGCTCTACTTCGCGTACCTCGGCGCGCTCTTCTCGACGCTCGTGCTCTTTCTGGCCGCGAACGACTTTTCCGTCTTCGAGTACGGCCCACAGGCCTCCTCGGGCGTGCTGATGGCGGTCACGGTCCTCTCGGCGTCGGCGTTGATGCTCGGCGGCGGGGTCGTGAGCGACCGACTCGGAATGCGCGTTCCCGTCCTCCTGACGTTCCTCGCGGTCTCGTTCGTCGGATTTCTCCTGCTGACGACCGCCGATTCGGTCGTCGACCTGGTTCTGGCCTGCACCTTCATCGGCGCGGGACAGGGCGGCACCAGCGGCCCGCTGATCGCCCTCTTGGCCGATCTCACGCCGGACGACCGGATGGGGCGGGCGATGGGAACGAACAACGTCCTCGGGGACGTCGGCGGCGGCCTCGGACCGATGCTCTCGCTGCCGCTGGTCGAATCGGTCGGCTTCTCGCCGGTGTACGCCGCGTGTGCGATCGTCCCGCTGCTCGCTGGCGGCGTGCTCGTCTACGGCGTCCATCGCCAGACCGGCAGCGTCAGCCCCCGAACCTCGCTCGGTGGCTGATCGATAGCACGCGACGCTTGCTACGCGATGACGTCTCGGATTAGATTTATACTTCAGAGAAGGGGATGATTATCCATGACGGAGATCCCGGCGATCATCGAGATCGAGAAACGCGACGGTGAGTACCGAATCGAACTCCGGGAGCGCGAGACCGGTACCTCGATCGAGAGCAGGACGCTCGACGGAGCCGACGACGGACGGGCGTACAAGCACGTCTGTAAGGTCCGTCTCCCCGCCGAGGGGGAAGCGACGATCGACCTCGACCGCGTCGAGGACCGGATCGTCCTGCGCGCCGAGGACCGGACGTGCTATCGCCACCGGCTTCCGACGCCGGTTTCCGCCGCGCACTGATCCCTCCTCGATGCACGACGCGACCCGGTGAGCGCGCCGTTACCCGTCCAGCATGTCGATGCGACCACCGGTCCGAAATTCGTATCGCAATATACGATATATCTCGAGCGAAGACGGGGAATCACCACGGTTAAGCGCCGCCACGTTCGAGAGACGGTATGCAGGAACTCGACCACGACTGCCCGGAGTGTGGGTCCGAGCGGACGTTCTACCGGGCGGCGAGCACGACGCTTCACCTTGGCGAGAAGGTGAAATGGCACTGTCCCGACTGTGACTACGGGTTCGTCAAGATCAACGGTATCGACTCCAGTCAGGCCTAAGCGTCGGTGGTTCGGGGAGATTCCTCTGAGTCTCCCGAAGGGTATGTTACGGATAACGGCAACACGGAAGGGTGTCGTTGCGGACCCCCAACGCTTCGGAACGGCGATACTGCGCTACGACTCCGTAGCGATATATAGTTTTCATAGCAACGATGAAGCCGTCACCGGCGTTACTCCCTTCCATGAGCCAGGATTCTCCGGTGCAGTTCGGCTTCGTCTGTGTCCAGAACGCCGGCCGCAGCCAGATGGCGAGCGCGTTCGCCGAGCGAGAGCGCGCCCGACGCGGACTGGACGAATCGGTACGCATCGTCACCGGCGGCACGCACCCGGCCGAGGAAGTCCACGAGGAGGTGATCGAGGCAATGCGCGAACTCGATATCGACCTCTCGGATCGTACGCCCCGCGAGATTCCGACCGAGGAACTCGAATCCTGCGACGTCGTCGCGACGATGGGCTGTTCGACGCTCAACCTCGACGCGGAGACGGACGTGCGCGACTGGGATCTCCAGGACCCGGACGGGAAGGACCCCGAGGAGGTGCGGGCGATCCGCGACGACATCGCAAACCGGGTCGACGCCCTCTTCGACGAGTACTTCGCGGAGGTCGAGACGCGGCAGTAGATCGACTTCGGGACCGTACGGGTGCGGACGATCGTCTCGATTCCACGGGGAAGCTACGGTTTTCGGGCCTCGATCGTCGCCGAGACGATGTACTCGCTCAGGTCGCGCTCGTCGGACCACTCGCGGATGAACTCCTCGCTGTCGCCCTTCGGCTCGATCCCGACGTCCTCGAATCCGGCGTCCGAGAGCATCGATTCGAGCGCCTCGATCGTCGAGGCTCCCGCGACACAGGCCGAGATGCTGTCGGGGTCGGCCCGCAGCTCTCCGGGGAGGTCGGCCGTGAGCACGACATCCGAGACGGCCAGCCGCCCGCCCGAACGCAGGACGCGACGGGCCTCCTCGAACACCCCCGGCTTGTCCGTCGAGAGGTTGATCACGCAGTTCGAGATGATCACGTCGACGCTTTCGTCTGCGACCGGCAGGTGTTCGATCTCGCCGAGGCGAAACGCCACGTTCTCGGTGTCGTTCTTCGCGGCGTTTTCCCGTGCCTTCTCGACCATCTCGGGGGTCATGTCGACGCCGATGACCGAGCCCTCGGAGCCGACCCGCTGGCCCGCGAGGAAGCAGTCGAACCCGCCGCCCGAACCCAGATCGAGGACGGTCTCGCCGGGCCGCAGGTCCGCGATCGCCGTCGGGTTCCCACAGTCAAGCCCGAGGTTCGCCTCGCCCGCGACCGCCTCGATCTCGTCAGGTGAGTAGCCCAGTCGCTCGCTCGTCTCCCCAGGCGAGTCACTACACGAGTCCGAGGAACTCGGGTCGCAACAGCCGCCGGCCTCCGAGGTGGCGATCGCCGAGTACCGTTCCCGAACGGCGGCGCGCTGTGCCGCCGGGTCGATCCCGTCGGTCATCGCCCCTCACCTCGAACGGCGTCGAGCGTCTCGAGTATCGTCCATGCACGCCCACTCGGACGGTAGTACCGCCACCGCCCATCCTTTCGCCGCTCGACGAGGTCGGCTGCGTACAGCGCGCTCAACGCCTGGCTGACCGCGCTCTGACTCACGGGGAGCGCCCCCTCGATCTCGCAGGCACAGAGTTCTTCCTCCGAGGCCGCAAGCAGCCGCAGGGCCTCGTAACGCGTCTCGTTCGCGAGCGTCGAGAGCAGGCGGACGTCCGCATCGATCAGGTCGTCGTCCAGTCGCAGTGCCGGCGCACAACAGCCACCCTCCTCGTCCGCCGTTGATCCCACATCCTCCCGAAACAGGTCGGTCTCATTCATATTAGCGTATTCTAATATAATCTACTGCTAATATAGCTGTTGCGGTCGAACACGGATCGACGGAGGTCGTCGGAAACCTTATTTGAGGATCTGTACAACTATCCGCATGGCCGAAGCGACGGACAGGATCCAGCGATACCTGGCGGACGAACTCGGGGAGTGTCGCAACGCGGACCTCCAGCAGCGTCTCGAGGAACTAGACGAACTCGACGCGTTGGTCGACGAGGAGGCCCTTTCGGCGGACGTCGGAACGCTCGCGGCGCTCGGCAACGAGACGCGATACCGGCTCGTTCGGTTGCTGGTGGAGGCCGAGGGCGAACTGTGCGTCTGCGAGATCACGCCGCTGATGGACGTCAGCGACAGCGCCGTGAGCCACGCGCTCGCGAAACTCGTCGAGACCGGTCTGGTCACCAAACGAAAGGACGGCCGGTGGCGCAAGTACCGGGCGACCCCGCGGGCGAACGCGCTTCTGGTCGTTCTCGACGGCACCCGCTAACCGTCCTCTCCTCTCGACGGTCCATCGGTAGCCGAGTATCCACGAGTCGTTCCGGTAGCACCAGACTTATACATGAACACACATTCAATTAAGATATGGTTCAATCGGTCGGCGAACGGACGACGGGAACCGGCGGCGAAGCCGCCTCGAACGAACTCGACCGCCCCAGCAACGAGAGCAGGAGACAGCGGGAGGGAACCGGGAATACCGGCGCGTTCGGCCGACGGACGGGGAGTTCCGACCTCCTCTTTCTCGAAGGGGTCCTCCCCGAGCGAGACGGAAGAGTGTTGAACAGTCTTTCAATCGATGAGCAGACCGCCGAGTGTCTGGATCGGCTCGAAGCGATGCTTGACCGGCGAGGTGCGACGCTCGAGGACGTCATGAAGGTCGAGGTCCAACTGACGGATCTCGACGAACGCGATGCGGTCGACGAGGTGCATCGGGCACGGTTCGACGGCGAGTACCCCCCGCGGACGACCGTCGGCGTCTGCTCGCTGCCGAGCGATGCGGGGATCCAACTCGACGCCATCGCCGCTGACGAGTGACCACGCGACCACGCTATCAATGAGTACGACCTATCGTTACCGATCGGTGTCGAGTCGAAGCGCTACGAGAGTCGGTCGTGAGTCGGGAGGCGATCGATGAGCGCCGTCGAACACGATCACGGGCCGGAGTGTGACTGTGAGACGTGTGGCGATCCGCGCTCGATGGACGTCCTCGATAAGTACCTCACCGTCTGGATCTTCGCCGCGATGGCGATCGGCGTCGGCCTCGGGTTCGTCGCTCCCTCCGTCGTCGGCCCGATCCAAGACCTCCACCTCGTGGAGATCGGGCTCGTCCTGATGATGTACCCGCCGCTGGCGAAGGCCGACTACTCGCGGCTTCCGACCGTCTTTCGCAACTGGCGCGTGCTGGGCCTCAGCCTCGTCCAGAACTGGCTCATCGGTCCCACCCTCATGTTCGGGCTCGCGGTGGTCTTCTTCAGCGGGCTCGTTCCCGGCCTGCCCGCCCGCCCCGAGTACTTCCTCGGGCTGGTGTTCATCGGGATGGCCCGGTGTATCGCGATGGTGCTGGTCTGGAACGAACTCGCCGAGGGCTCGCCCGAGTACGTGACCGGGCTGGTCGCGTTCAACAGCCTCTTCCAGATCCTCACCTACGGCGTGTACGTCTGGTTCTTCGCGCTCGTTCTCCCGCCGCTACTCGGGATGGAGACGCTCGTCGCCGGGATCACGGCCTTCGACGTCACGCCCATGCAGGTGTTCCAGGCGATCGTCGTCTTCCTCGGAATCCCCTTCGCCGGCGGCTTTCTGACCCGCTATCTCGGGACGCGAGCCAAGGGTGAGGAGTGGTACGACGAGGAGTTCGTCCCGCGGATCGATCCGCTGACGCTGCTCGCGCTGTTGTTCACCGTGATCGTGATGTTCGCCACGCAGGGCGAGACCATCGTCGCCTCGCCGGGTGACGTCCTGCTGATCGCCGTCCCGCTGACGATCTACTTCGTCGTGATGTTCCTCGTGAGCTTCGGGATGGGGCGGGGGATCGGCGCGGACTACTCGACGACGACCGCGATCGACTTCACCGCGGCCTCGAACAACTTCGAACTCGCGATCGCCGTCGCGGTCGCCGTCTTCGGCGTCGGCTCCGGCGTGGCCTTCGCGACCGTGGTCGGCCCGCTCATCGAGGTGCCGGTGTTGCTCGCGCTCGTCCACGTCGCGCTGTACTTCCAGCGCCGGTTGGACTGGAGGGGATCGGAAACCGAGCGTCCCGGATCGTCCGTCCGCCAGCCGACGACCGACGACGACTGACCACGGTTGACGCCGACCCGTTTCGAGGGTAAGACGGGGCCGATCCCGCCGCCGACTACGACCCCGAGAGCGTCGCGGCGAAGTCGTCGACCGGGATCACCGAGTAGTCGACGGTGAGGACGTCGCCCGTCGCCCGGACCTTCCCGACGAACTGCGAGATCGACTCCAGGTCGCCCTCGAGGACGAACAGCTCCATGCAGTAGTGGTCGCCGACGTGGCTGTGGAAGTTCGAGGCGACGAGCGACTCGTGTTCGTGGCGCAGGCGCATCATGCGCTCCTCGACGCTCGTCGTCTCGTAGTCGAACAACACGGTCACGACGCCCATCAGGTCGTGGCCCTCCAACTCCCTGTCCTGGAACTCCCCCAGCAGGTTCCGGGAGGCCTCCCGAACCACCTCGCTGCGGCCGGTGTAGCCGTGGTCGTCCGCGAACTCGTCGATCCTGTTCAGAAGCTCTTCGGGCATCGAGACGCTGACGACGGTCATGTATTAATCGAGGGGCGTATGGATGGTAAGAGTTGCTAAAACAGCCGCCGAAACGGCCGAGAGGTTATGAATCGTCGTCGAGCGCCTGCCACGAGAGCCGGAGGTTCCGCGCCGCCTCCGTCTGGTCGATTCGTCCCGCCGTCGTTCGTTCGGGTGCCGCCTCGATGGTCCCTCGGTCCTCGCCCGCGACCGCGTCGAACGCCGCGGCGAGTTGGTCGAGCGATCGTCTGTTCTCGATCTCCGTGGGCTCGGTCATCAGCGCCTCGCTCACGAGTTCGGGCCATTTGGTGGTGGGGGGATGGACGCCGTAATCGAGCATTCGCTTGGCCACGTCGGCGGCGTCCTGCTCGCCCGCGCTGGCGACGAACTCGTGGTGGAACGGCCCGTAGGGGACCTCGTACTCGACCTGCTCGGCGAGGTAGTTCGCGTTGAGGACGGCCTTCGCGCTCGCGTCCGATAGTCCGGGATCGCCCAGCCGGGCGATGTAGGCGTAGGCCTTGATCAACACGAGCCAGTTGCCCATGAAGCCGTGGACCTTCCCGATGGAGTTCTCGGGCTCGAACAGTTCGTACCTGACGTCGCTTCGCTCCGCTCGCGACGAACCCCCGTTCGATTCTCTAACGTGCGGGCTCGGCAGGAACTCCGCCAGCTCCTCGACCACGCCGACGGGCCCGGCGCCGGGACCGCCCCCGCCGTGGGGCGTCGCGAACGTCTTGTGGACGTTGTAGTGCATGACGTCGAAGCCCATGTCGCCCGGACGCGCCCGTCCGAGGAGGGCGTTCAGGTTCGCGCCGTCGTAATACAGTAGGCCGCCGACCTCGTGGACCATCCCCGCGATCTCCTCGATGTCGCGCTCGAACAGACCTAGAGTATTGGGGTTCGTCAGCATCAACGCGGCGGTCTCCTCGGAGAGGGCGGCCTCCAGGGCGTCGAGATCGACCCGGCCGTCGTCGCCCGAGGGCAGTTCGACCACGTCGTAGCCCCCCATCGCCGCGCTCGCGAAGTTCGTTCCGTGGGCGGCGTCGGGGATCACGACCTCGGTGCGCTCGTCGTCGCGCGACTCGTGGTAGGCCTTCGCGATCAGGATGCCGACGAACTCGCCGGCCGCGCCCGCGGGCGGCTGGAGCGTCACCGCGTCCATGCCGCCGATCCGGGCGAGCTGGTCCTCGAGGCGCGCGAGGAGTTCGAGCGTGCCCTGCACGCTCTCGGGCGAGCGGTCCGGATGAACCCCCGCCGCGGGGTGGGCCGCGACGTCCTCGGTGAACTTGGGGTTGTACTTCATCGTACAGCTCCCCAGCGGGTAGGGCCCCGACTCGACCCCGTAGTTCATCTGGCTGAGTCGCGTGTAGTGGCGGGCGAGTTCGGGCTCGGAGAGATCCGGTAGCGTCAGTTCGTCGCGTTTCAGGCCGTCGGGAAGCGGGACGTCGTCGGTGTCGACGCTCGTCTCGTTCTTCTCCGAGAGCAGCGGCTCGTAGCCCTCATCCTCGGTGTTCCAGCGCGCTTGGGTGTATTCGAGCGTCATCGTGCTGCCTCCCTGAACGCGGTGACGAGCGCGTCCGCTTTTCCGCTATTGGTCTCGGTCACACAGACCTGCACGAGGTGGTCGTCGATCGCGTGGACCGCGAAGCCGTACTCCTCGAGCGTCTCTCGCACTGCCTGTGCGGGCTGATCGGTTCGGGCGACGAACTCCCGGAAGTGGTGACGGTCGTGGACCGGGGCTCGCACGCCGGCGATCGAATTGAGGCGCTCCGCGAGGTCGGCGGGCGCTTCGAGACACTCCCGAGCGAGATCCACGAGCCCCGAGGGCCCGAGCGAGGCGGCGTGGATCGCGGTGCGAAGCGCGACCCACGCCTGATTCGTGCAGATGTTCGAGGTCGCGCGCTCGCGGCGGATGTGCTGTTCGCGCGTCTGGAGCGTCAGCGTGTAGGTGCGCTCGCCCGCGGCGTCGGTGCTCGCACCCACCAGCCGTCCGGGGACCTGCCGGACGAACCCCTCGCGGGTGGCAAAGAGGCCCAGCCCCATCCCGTAGCTCGCGCCCAGTCCCAGCGTGGCCGCGTCGCCGATCACGACGTCCGCGCCGATTTTTCCGGGTTTTTCGAGCACCGACAGCGCGACCGGGTCCGAGCCGAGGGCGAACAGCGCGTCGTTCGCGTGGGCGAGGGCGGCGACCTCCTCCAATCCCTCCTCGATGGTTCCCCGAACCGTCGGGCTCTCGGCGTAGACCATCACCGTCTCCTCGCTCACGAGGTCCGAGAGTGCTTCGAGGTCGGCGTTCGCGTCGTCGTGCGGGTAGATCTCGACCGCCAGCCCCGCGCCCTCGGTGTAGTTCTCCAGCACCGAGCGGCGTTCCTCGCGCATCAGGTCGGGCACCAGTATCCGAGAGCCGCTCGTCTCTCTCACTCTATCGGCGAGCGTCGCGGCCTCGCCCAGCGCCGTCGCGGCGTCGTACATCGAGCAGTTCGCGATCTCCAGTCCGGTGAGTTCGACGAGCATCGACTGGTACTCGAAGAGCGCCTGCAGGAACCCCTGCGTGATCTCGGGCTGGTACTGGGTGTAGCTCGTGAGGAACTCCGAACGGTCCGCGAGGTGGTCCACCAGCGAGGGAACGTAGTGGTCGTAGTGCCCGCGGCCGAGGAACTCCGTCAAGTCGTCGTTTCTCCCCAACAGTGTCCGCATCTCCGCGCGGAGTTCGCGCTCGCCCGTCGGGTCGATCCCGAACTCGCCGTCGAAGCGCACGGATTCGGGAATGTCGAACAGGTCCTCGACGCTCTCGACGCCGACCGCCTCGAGCATCGCGGCCGTCTCCTCGTCGGTGTGCGGTGCGAAGGGGCTACCGCGGCTATTCCGTGCTGTCATAACTCCTGAAAAGCGTGGCGTCTGTCCGCCGGTTCATGGCGGGTCTTACGGGTACGACTACATGAACGGCGGGGTTTCGCTACTCGATCTGGTCGCGGTACTCGTCGGCCGAGAGCAGCGAGTCGAGGTCGCCCTCCTCGAAGTCGAGTTCGAGCATCCAGCCCTCGCCGAAGGGGTCGTCGTTGACGAGTTCGGGCCGGTCGAACAGCGCCTCGTTGACCGCGGTCACGGTGCCGCTCGCGGGCGAGTACAGGTCCGAGACGGCCTTGATCGACTCGACGACGCCGAACTCGGTCTCCCGTTCGAGTTCGTCGCCCTCCGCGGGGAGTTCGACGAACACAACGTCGCCGAGTTCGTCCTGCGCGAACTCGCTGATTCCTATCCGACCAGTATTGGGGTCGATCCACTCGTGCGATTCGAGGTAGTACAGGTCGTCGGGTATCTCGACGCTCATTACCTATCACCGAGGAAGCCGGGGGCTTCAATCCTTGCCCTTTTGTCCGACCCGCGGATCCGCACCGCCACCTCGGTGCCCTCCTCGGCGTACTCGACGGGCACGTAGCCCAGTCCGATGGGCTCGCCCAGCGTGGGACTCATCGTCCCGCTCGTGACCTCGCCGACCGCCTCGTCCCCCACCCAGATCTCGTAGCCGTGACGCGGGATTCCTCGCTCTTCGAGGCGTATTCCGACGAACAACTCCTCGGGGCCGTCCTCGTTCACGCGCGCGAGCGCATCGCGACCGACGAACTCGGTGTCGAGGTCGACCGTAAATCCCACCCGCGCCTCGTAGGGGTTTCTGGGGTTTTCCTCGGGGTGGAAGTCCTGACCCGACAGGAGAAATCCGGCCTCGATCCGGAGGGTGTCCCGAGCGCCCAGCCCGCAGGGCTGGCAGTCGAACTCGTTCCAGACCCGCTCGGCAGAATCCCACGGGACGAGCGCCTCGTAGCCGTCCTCGCCCGTATACCCCGTCCGGGCGAGCAGACAGTCCGCGCCCGCAACCTCGGCCTCGGTGATCGAGAACCGACCCAGTTCGCGCAGGTCCTCGCCCGCGGCGTCGGCGACGAGGTCCTCGGCGTCGGGCCCCTGGATCGCGAACATCGCCCATTCTTCCGTCCGGTTCTCCACCTCGCAGTCGAGGTCCCACTCCTCGCGGTGATCGACCCAGCGCTCCTCCATCTCCCCGTCGTGGCCCGCGTTCGGGATGAACAGGAACTCCTCGTCGGCGAGGCGGTAGATCACGGTGTCGTCGAGGATGGTGCCGTCGTCGTTCGTGATCGTCGAGTACTGGGCGTTTCCTATGGAAAGGGACTCGACGTCGTTGGTGGTCAGGCCCTGAAGCAGGGCAGCGGCGTCCGGTCCCGAGACGGAGATCTCGCCCATGTGCGAGACGTCGAAGATCCCGGCCGACTCGCGGACGGCCTCGTGCTCCTCGCGGATGGAGTCGAACTCGACGGGCATCGCCCACCCGCCGAAGGGGGTGAACGTCGCCCCTCGATTCTCGTGAGCGGCGTACAGCGGCGGTTTGCGATCGGACATACCTCACACCTCACGCGCGAGGGGCTAAGGGTTTCCCTCTAGTCGCCCTTCTCGGTGATCGTCAACTCGTAGCTCCCGCTGCCGGACCACGCGTCCACGAGCGCGTAGAGGTCGTCCGAGGCGTCGGGGGAGTCCACGACGATCGTCTCCTCGCTGCCCATCGTGTACGAGCGGTGGTCGTAGCTTCCGGTGGTCGGACAGCCCCCGCCCTCGTTGACGTAGAGGTCGAAGGTGGCATCGGACGGTCCCGAGAGTTCGACGACGACCTGACACGGGTCGGTCCGCCACGGATAGCGCCAGCAATCGGAGTCGGTCCACCCCGAGAGCGTGTCGGTGACCGTCGCGGTCTCGGTCTCGGATCCGCAGGTGGGCTCCTCGTCGCCTCCGCTATCCCCGTCGTCTCCGCCGTCGCCACCGTCGCCGCCGTCACCACCGCTCCCGTCGGGATCGGTTCCCACCGCCGCCGCGGCGTCGACGCGCCCGCTCCCCTGTCGGGCCGCCGGGAGGCCGACGTCCTCGGCGGTGGCCTGCAGGTGGAGCCTGAGATCGCTCGCCGAGAGGTCCCACTGTGAGAGCGCGAGGCCGCCGACACCGGAGACGACGGGGGCGGCCATCGAGGTCCCCGAGAACTCGTCGTAATCGTCGAAGGGCACCGCCGAGAGCACGTCGCTGCCGGGCGCGGCGAGGTCGATCTCCTCGCCCCAGTTCGAGTACCACGCCAGACTCCCGTCGGGGTCGAGCGCGCTGACCGCGAGACACTCCTCGTAGGCCGCGGGATACGAGACGCCGTGCTGGCCGTCGTTGCCCGCGGCGGCGACCGGCAGCGAGCCGTTCGAAAGCGCGTACGAGACGGCGTTCTTCAGCGTCTGGGTGTCGCCACCGCCGCCCAGCGAGAGGTTGATGACCGCCGCACCCTGATCGGCGGACCACGTGATCGCGTCGGCGACGTCGGAGAGGGAACCGCCGCCGCCGTCGCCCAGCGCGCGCGCAGAGAGCAGCGAGCAGTCGCTGATCCCCGCGTGGCCGGTCCCGTTGCCCGTTCGGCCGGCGGCGATTCCGCCGACGTGCGTTCCGTGGTTCTCCTCGACCGAGACGGGATACGGGTCGCCGTCGCCGTCGACGAAGTCCCGTCCGTCCTCGTAGCCCGCCTCGAGGTCCGGGTGGTCGTACTGGATCCCCTGGTCGACGACCGAGATGGTCACGGCCGGATCGCCCGGCGTGGTCTCCCACGCCTCCGGACAGCCGACCATTTCCGGCGCGTACTGCTCGCTCCAGAGCGGGTCGTTCGTCGCGAGCGCCTCGTAGGTGACGTTTCGCTCGGCGTAGCGGATGTGCTCGCGCTGGGTGATCGCCTCGATGAAGTTCTCGCTGGCGCGGTCGGGTGCCTGCGCGGGGAACCGCACCGCGACGTACCTGATCGCCTCGTTCGAGTGGACGACGCGGGCGTCGCCGGGGGCGTGGCGTTCGACCTCGCTCTCCAGCCCGTCGGCGCTCGCGGCCACGCCGACGAGGACCTCCCCCTCTTTGGGACCGGGGCTCCGCCCGGGCGTCGCCTGCGCGAGGCCGCCGAGCGACGCCACGCCCGTCGCGGCCGCGAGGATCTCGAGAACCGATCTGCGGTCGAACCGTCCCGTGTGATGTTCGACATGAAGCGCACTACTATCACGTTGTCGTAATTTAAATTTTGGTATTATATATTAAAATAATACTTCATCCGGAAGAATAGCGGTCGTCGGAACTTCGATACGGTTTTGGGCCGTCTCCACGGTTGGAGACGCATGGTCGGGGGTTTACGGTGGGTCGTGAGACGGCTCCGAGGGGGACATCCGGAGGGCCGTCGAGTCGGACTGTTCGTCGACGGCCCGAACGTCCTCCGGGACGAGTTCGACGTAGATCTGGACGACGTGCGGGCCGTCGGCGACGAGGCCGGGACGCTCGTCGCGACCCGACTCTATCTCGACGAACACGCGACGCCCGGTCTGATCCAGGCCGCGGAAGCCCGCGGGTTCGAGGTCGTCATCACGAGCGGGGACGTCGACGTGAAACTCGCGATCGACGCGACCGAACTCGTCTACACCGACGCGATCGACACCCTGATGGTCGTCTCGCGGGACACGGACTTCAAGCCCGTCCTCGAGAAGGCCGCGAAGGGCGGCATTCACACGATCGCCGTCGCCCCCGGTACGTACGGCCGCTCGGACGCGTTGCGAAACGCCGCCCAGGAGGCGATCCTGCTCGACGGCGATACGTAGCCCTTTCGGGCCCGCGCGAGAAGCACCGGTATGGAGCCGATCCTCGACGACCACATGCACCTCGATCCCGACCACGGCCGGGGGACCGAGGCCGTGAAGGACTTTTCGAGAGCCGGCGGCACCCACCTGCTCGTCGTCAACAAACCCTCCTGGCACCTCGGGGACCTCCCCGCGTCGGGCGCGGACTTCGAGCACATCTTCGAGACGACGCTCGACGCGGTCGAGAGCGCGAACGACGTCCTCGACGGGCGCGCGTGGCCCGTTTTGGGCGTGCATCCCGGTCTGATCTCCCGGCTGACGGAGGCCGCCAGAGGCCCCGAGGGGGCGGGCGAGATCATGCGCGCGGGACTCGACCTCGCCGCGGAGTACGTCGCAGACGGCCGGGCGCTCGGCCTCAAGTCGGGCCGCCCACACTACGAGGTGAGCGACGCCGTCTGGAGCGCCTCGAACGACGTGCTGAAACACGCGCTGGCGCTCGGTGCGAAACACGACCGTGCGGTCCAACTCCACACCGAGGGCAGCGAGGACCTCACGGAGATCGCCGAGTGGGCCGAGGAGCGCGGCCTGCCGGCCCACCGGGTCGTCAAACACTACGCGAACGGACGGTTGAAAGGGCCGACCCCGAGCGTCATCTGCGAGAAGGACCAACTCCGCCGCGCCGCCGAGTCGGGCGTACCATTCCTAATGGAGACGGACTTCATCGACGATCCCCAACGTCCTGGAGCGGTGCTGGGTCCCAAGACCGTCCCCCGGCGGGTCGCGTGGCTCCGCGAGGAGGGCTACGAGGGCGCGATTCGAACGGCACACGTCGAGACCCCCGAATGGGTGTACGGGATCGATACGGTCGGGACGCTCGATAGATCGGGATGAGTGGATCCGGCGATAGTGCGAACAGGATATGCTAGAACCGTTCACAGAGGACGCGTATCTATCAGGACTCCTATTGTATGGTGATTTATAACAAGGGTTATGTTAGCGAGGAATGACTTATACAGGGTGTGTCTCAGCCCGTCGAATCGCCGGTAGACGAACGGCGGCGGCTGAGACACCCACGCGGGAGGAAACCCAATGCCAACATACGTTGTACTAGTCAATCTCACCCAGAAAGGCGCGGAGAACATCGATCAGAGCCCTGATCGACTCGAACAAGTCAAAGAGGCGACCGAATCGTTAGGTGGCGAGTACAGGGACTTCTACATGACATTTGGACAGTATGATTTCGTTTACATCGCTGATCTGCCAGACGACGAAGCAGCCGCACACCTCGCCCTCACATACGGGAGAGGCGGTGGTGGCGAGACCGAGACGCTCAAAGCCTTCACAGAAGACGAGTACCGCGAGGTCATTACCAACCTTCCCGAATAGACCGGCCGCCTACCGACGGTACTTACTGGTGTCTGTCGAACGGTATCTCGCCCTCCGGATATCCACCATGATCGATAATGGTACAAGAGACCGGGACGTGCCCACGTAGTACATGGACATCGAACTGCCCGCGGTCAGGTCCGAGGCTGAAACGGTCGTCGACGAGGACCTCCCGCCGTCGACGGTCGAGTACCTGAACTACCGCGCGATCGAGCGTAACGACTGGAACGTAGAGGACGATGACCTGTTCGAGAAGGCCGCCGACGCGGACCTCGACGAACGGGACTACGGCGTGATGGAGGTCGAGCGCGACGAGTCGCTCCTGCGGGCCGCGGAGCAGGCGGGGCTCAAGTGGCCGTTCCAGTGCCGGTCGGCGACGTGTGCGATGTGCGTCGGCGTTCTCAGGGGTGGCGAGGCCGAGATGGACATGAACCTGTTTCTCGAGGACGAGGAGGTCGAGGAGCGAAACATGCGCCTGACCTGTGCGTGTTCGCCCGTCAGCGACGACCTCCAGATCGTGTTCAACGCGATTCACATGCCCTACGCCCGCGAGATCGCACGGAACAGAGGATAACGGCGTCTCAGAGGGGGTATCGCAGCCAGCCGGAGACGGGGCGCGTCTCGACCGGGGCCGGCGTTCGATTCGTGGAGAGGAAATCGCTGAACGTCTACGATAACCCCTCAGTCCCGGCGGGTGACGGATGTGGATCAACCGTAGGGCGGTACCAGCTAGATCGGGACTCCCTCGGCGGCGGGAACGGGTCCGGACCCGTTCACGCCGACAGCGAGAACACGACGAGCTGGTCGCCGCGCGGCCCGCGCCCGACGAAGCCGCTACCGCCGACCTGAATGGCGATATACTGCTTTTCTGCACCCGGGTCGTACCAACTCACCGGGTCGCCGCTGACCGCCTTATTGCTGACGTCGTACTCCCAGAGGCGCTCGCCGGTCTCGCCGTCGTAAGCGATCACGTCCCCGTTCTGCGTACCGGCGAAGAGGAGTCCGGAAGCGGTCGACATCGTCCCGCCCCAGAGGTAGCGGTCGCTGTCGATCCAGTCGCGCCACTCGACCTTGCCGGTGGCCGGATCGACGGCCACGATCGCGCTGATGTGGCCGTTGTACTCGTCGGGAACGAGCTCCTCGTCCGGCTCCACGTCGACGATCCCGCCCCAGAACTTCTCGCCCGGTTTGTACTCCTCGTTGCGCCAGTAGATCTCGTGGGGCGTGTTGAGCGTCTTGTGATAGGCGAGCCCCGTCTCGGGGCAGTACGTCGGGGGCTGCCAGTCGTGACCTCCGAGGAGGCCCGGCAGCATCACGTAGTCGCGCTCCTCCTCGACGTGGGGCACCATCGTCATCATGTTGATCTGCTGGGTCATCGGCTGGCCGCGCACGAGGAGCTTGCCGGTTTCGGGCTCCATCGTGTACGTCCACGACGTTTTGCCGCCGTTGTAGACCACGTCACCGGTGTAATCGAGGTGGTCGATATCGAGGTCGCGGATGATCATCCGCTGGCTGGCCGAGTCGTAGTCCCAGATGTCGTGGGCCGACTCCTGGTGGGCCCACCGGATCTCGCCGTCGTGGGGATCGACACACAGCGTCGAACAGGTGTTCTTGTTCGGGCCCGGTCTGACGGTGCCGTTGAAGTCGGGGCTCGGGTTGCCGACGTTGTAGTAGAGCAGTTCGCGCTCGGGGTCGAACGTCGCCGTCATCCAGTTGGTCCCGCCGGACTGCTCGATGCTCTCGCCGACGTACTCCTCCTCGGGGCAGTTCTCGAGGCGCCAGAGCTCCTCGCCGGTCTCGGCGTTGTACGCACAGTGGAACCCGCGGACGCCGAACTCGCCGCCGGCGCTGCCCGTAAAGAGCATCCCCTTCCAGACGATCGGGGCCCAGGTCGCCGAATAGCCCTCCTCGTGGTCGGCGGTGCTCGCGTACCACTCCTCCTCGCCGGTGTAGCGGTTCAGCGCCTGAACGCCCGAATCGAGAGTCGTCAGGTAGATCTTGTCCCTCCAGACCGCCACGCCGCGGTTGTTGTCGTCACAACAGAGCACCGCGTCGTCGGGCGCGGCGAACGTGTAGCTCCAGAGGACGTCGCCCTCGCGGGGGTCGATCGCCTTCACGTGGCTCGGCCCGTTGGTCTGGTACATCACCGGGGGGTCGCCGGGGACGATCACCGGCGAGCCCTCCATGCTGGAGTTGGCCCCGACCTCCATCGTGTACTCGAGTTCGAGTTCTCCTACATTGTCCTTCGTGATGGTCTCGCAGGGTGTGTAGCGATGCGCCTCGTAGTTCTTGGAGAACATCAGCCAGCTCTCCTCGTCCTCGCCGGACTCGTCGAGCATCTCCTGGGTGACGTCGTATCGCGGAATCCGATCGGTGTCGGTCTGGTGGAGGACGGACTCGTCGGGCGCGTTGAACACCTGATAGCCCAGTTCCGTCTCCTCGACGACGGTGTCGCTCGCCGCTCGGATCGCTTTATCGTCCTCTATTGCCATGGTAGTTCCTCCTCTCGCCCGCTCGCTTCGCTCGGTTTTCGCTTCTCCTCGGTGATCCAGAAGACGTCCTGCATGAGTTCCTCCTGGTTGACGATCATCACCGCCGTACTGGCCGTCAGGGTCGCCGTCAACTGGGCGTCGGTGAGCGAGCCGTCCTCGCCCGCCGCGACGTCGTGGGCCGCCGTCGCCATCAGGTAGAGCCCGCCGAGCATCGCCTTCGTGTCCCAGTGAGCGTCGTCCAGAATGTCGTCCGTTATCAGGATCTCCTTTCGCCAGAGGTGGTCGTCGAGCGCCCGAATCCACAACAGCGCCCCGCCCATCGCCCGCCGGTGGAGCGGCGGGACGTACTCCACGTCGAACTCCACGCCCTCGGGGATCTCCCTCGTCGGCGTCCACCGCGAGAGGCGGGTGTCGTTGTTCGCGACGTTGAGCATCAGGGCCATCCGTTCGCGCTCGTCGAACCCACACTCCGCTAGCGCGGCGGAAAGCGGCCGGGCCTGTACCAGTTCGCGGGCCGTCCCCTCGATGTGATCGGGGGTGAAACTCGGTAGGTTCTCCTCAATACCCTCGAAGAAGCCGACGGCCGCGAGATGGTGATACACCCTCCAGGCCGGCTCGACGAGCCCCCGATAGAGGACCGCCGGACCCGTCTCGCCGGCGGGGATGCCCGCCGCTCGTACCTCCGAAGTCCGTGAGAGCTGTTCGACCATCCGCGAACGCTCCTCGCCCAACAGTTCCGCGTCCAGCCGTCCCGACAGGCCGGTTCTGATCGTTTCACCGATCGAGGTGAACACCTCGTCGGGGTCGTCGTCGACCGCCTCTCGAAGCCGGTCGACCGTCAGCCTCTCGCCGGTCGCCGGCCCGCCCACACCGAGGGTGCTCGCCAACTCCTGTCGGTGCTCGACCGTCGGTTGTGGGACGTTACTCTGTACCATTCCGTTCCCCTCGTCGGAGAATACGGGGATAAGTCTGTGCATTCGTGCATATTTTATAATTATATTAGTTGTGGCGCGGTGACACGAGCGTGCAGGGACCGACACGGTCGCTACTCTAGACGAGTAGAGAAAGGGCTTTGAGCGCGGGTCCACACCGTCCGGTATGAGCACCCCGCCGGAAGCGTTCTACTCCGAGGAACGGTGGCAGAACTGGATCGACCGTTTGAAAGCCGAGGAGATCGACCCCGAGGACGAGGACTCGGCGCGCCTCCTCCTGAACCTACAGGACGACGCCGCGATCGCCGTCGCGAAGATCGTCAGCGCCCACGAGGAGGGCGACCTGAGCGAGGAGGAGGCCATCGAGGAACTCGCCGACGTGCGCGAGATCGTCCTCTCGGACGTCGAGGTCGAAAACGAGGAGACCGCGTTCCTGATCGACGGCGTCCAGACGAGCCTCGTCTGCGTGTTCGCCGCCGCCGAGGAGTACCTCCTCCGGGGAGCCAGCGAGGAGGCCAACGTCGAGGAGTACGTCCGCGCCGCGGCCGACGCCGAGGCCGAGGAGGACTTCGACGCCGCGCTCGGCTACTGCGCGCAGGGGGGGACCCGGATCATCGACGGCGAGGACCTCGACGTGAGCGTCGGCGAGGAGATCGAGTACGGCTTCGTCGCCGAGTGGGTCAACGGCCTCGACAGCCTCCAGAGCGCGATGCGCGACCCCGAGGTCATCGAGGAAGAGGACGAGGACTGAGCGCCGCTCGGAGGCGGATTCGTTTTATCACGACCACGTATCCCGCCCGACGACCCGTCCGGAGCCGGGCTGTTTCGTCGATCGTCGAATCGATAGTCGACAGATCCATATAACACCGGCGACAGGTAGGGAGCATGACCGAGGTCGGTATCGACGCCATCGAGATCTGGACCGGGAAGCTGAAACTCGACCTGCCGAACACGTTCGCGCCGGCGAAGGGCGAGGACCCCGAGAAGTACACGAAGGGCCTCGGATTGAACGCGAGTTCGTTTCCCGACACCTACGAGGACATCGTCACGATGGGGGCGAACGCCGCCCACCGACTGATGGAACACGAGGGACTCGAACCCGAGGACATCGGCCGGATCGACGTCGCCACCGAGAGCTCCTTCGACAACTCCAAACCCGTCTCTACCTACATCGCGGGCTGTCTCGAGGAGGTTTTTGAGGGCGAGTTCAGCCACGCCAACAAGGGCGAGCGCAAGTTCGCCTGTCTCGCGGGCACCCAGTCGATCGACGACGCCTACAACTGGATCAAGGCCGGGCGCAATAGAGGGAGATCGGCGCTCGTGATCGCGACCGACACCGCGCTGTACGCGCGAAACGACCCCGGCGAGGCCACGCAGGGGGCCGGCGCCGTGGCGATGCTCATCTCCGAGGATCCCGATCTGGTCACCCTCTCGACCGAGCAGGGCTACGGAAGCGCCGACGAGACGGACTTCCTGAAGCCCAACCAGCAGTTCCCCTCGGTCGACGGCAAGCGCTCCGTGCAGGTGTATCTCGCCCGGATGCGCGAGGCCCTGGAGGACTTCGAGAGCGTCGCCGGGCGCACCCACACCGACGACTTCGCGTACATCCCGTTCCACACGCCGTTCCCGGGCATGGTCCGGAAGGCCGCCCTCTTCGGCTACCGTCACATGATACGGGACACGCAGAGGGAGGACGAACTGGCCGAGGAGATCGGCCGCCAGCCCAGAGAGGAGGCCTTCGAGGACGAGGCGGCCTTCGAGGACGCCCTGCGGGAGTACATGGACGGCCTGAAGCGCACCGACGCCTATCAGGAGTGGTACGCTCGGATCGTCGATCCAACGCTCACCATCTCGCGCAACGTGGGCAACTGGTACACCGGATCGGTCCACCTCGCGCGCGCGAGCGCGCTCAGAACCGCCTTCGAGGAGGGGCGCGATCTGTCGGGCGAGCGCCTGCTCGTCGGCTCGTACGGCAGCGGCGCGCAGGCCGAGATCCACGCCGAGACCGTCCAGCCCGGGTGGGAGGAGAAGATCGCGGACCTCACGATCGACGAGGGGATCGAGCGCCGCTACGACCTCTCCTACGAGGAGTACGAGCGAGTCCACGACGTCCACAACCACGACGTCGAGAGCGACGTCGACGGGGACGTCGAGGAGTTCACGGCCCCCGAATCGGAGTTCGTGTTCGACGGCTGGGGCCGGATGGGCGAGCGCAAGTATCGGTTCGTTGAGTGAAAGTCGGTTTTTTGGTGCAGATTTTTGCGCGAGTGAACGGAGTGAGCGAGCGGAAAACGGTGTGAGCCGAACGTACCGGTTCGTCGAGTGGACCGTCAGAACAGGGGCTCGTTCTCGCCCCGGGCGATCTCGTAGCCGAGCGCGTTCGAGAGGATCGTGTGGCCGAGCGTCGAGACGCTGTGGTCGAGCAGGCCGAAGGGGTGCAGGTGGGCCTGGCTGCTCGGGGGGAGCAGGCTTCCGATCACGTGGACGTTCCCGAGCGAACCGACGGCGACCCCGCCGTCGATCGTGGCCGCGATCGACCCCCCGGCGGCCTCGAAGACCTCGGGGACGACCGTCGTGACCGGCGCTTCCTCCCCGATGGCGTACCCCTTCGGCGCGAGCGTCCAGAGTTCGCGTTCGATCTCGCGGGTGTCGGCCAGTAGCGGGTGACCGCCGGCCCTGTGCTCGTCGAGCGCGGCGAACTCGTGTTCGTCGGTCGAGACGGCACGGGAGTCGATGAGCGCCGTGGAACCTGCCTGCAGGTCACAGAGCACCCGGATCCCGGCGTCGGTCAGCACGAGCGTGCCGCCGGTCTCGACGTACTCGTCGATCGCGTCGGGAGCGTCGATCGCGTCGTGGATCAGGACGACGTTGTCGTAGACCGCCTCGTCGTCCTCGACGAGCACCCCCTCTTCGACCTCCGTTGGCGAGACGAACTCGACGCTGCCCTCCGCGAACTCGGCGTAGCTCTCGAAGTACGCGAGGGGCGTCGAGTCGTAGAGGCGCTGTTCGTAGCCGAGCACGTCCCGCGGATCGGGCGCGTCGTCGCTCGCGTCGGAGACGACCGCGTCGACCAGCACGGCCACCTCGGTGCTCGCGGATCGGGGGTTCTCGACGGTGACGCGCCACTGGCCGACGGCGGGGTCGGCGATCGTCCATCCGGACTCGCGTTTCGATCCGCCGCCCGCGCCGTTGAACGACCGTCGCTCGGCCCCGTCGGGGTCCGAGAGCGTCGCGCGGATCGGTTCGGTCCCGTCGGGCCGGACGTGGATCGAGACCTCGTCGGTCGGCGGCGAGACCGTGAGCGCGATCGTTTCCGTCCCCTTCGGGTCGATCTCGACGGTGGTGCGGGTCCGCTCCGACTCCGCGCCGACGAACGAGAGCGTGTCCGACGAGCGGGTCAGCGAGTCGGTCGTGACGACCGCCGTCGAGCGCTCGCCGGCGATCCCCGGCGCCGAGAGGTCGGGAACCTCGCGGCTCATCGTCCGGAGCGCGCCGACGTACGCGCCGGCCTGGGTCGCCACGAGTTCGGGGATGTACTCCGCCTCCATCGGCGTGATGGTGTTCGAAAACGCCATCTCGAGGGCGATCGACTTCGCGCCGAGGCCGCCCGCCTCCTCGGGGTGGGCCGCCCAGCCCAGCAACGCGCCCGTGGTGCCGTAGTCGAGGGCGTCGTAGACCGTCCCGAAGTCGTAGAGCGATCCGGGCAACATCGCCTCCGTGTCGGGGAGGTCCCCGCCCTCCTCGCGGACGGGGTCGTAGCGCTCGGGCCCGAGCGAGATCGCCCCCATGTTCTCCTCAAGCGACCCGATCTCCTCCTCGATGCCCGCGCCGATCGCGCGGTTGAGCCGGTCCATCTCCGCGAGTGCTCGGTGATCGAACTGTCCGTTCGCGACCAGCGAGACGACGAACTGCTCGGACCAGTGCATCCCGTGAAGGTCGGCGAAGAGTTCGACGTTCTCGTAGCCGCGCACGTGGTGAGCGATCGCGAGCGAATCGGGCGCGTGCTCGGCGACGCGGTCGGGGACGTCCCCGTCGACGCCCGCCGAACCGTTGATGAGGTCCGCACCGTCGGGGTCGGCGGGGTAGTGGACCGGGTCGATCCACCCGGCCGTCGGGTACTGGCGGTTGGGATCGACCCCCGTCGCGCTCTCGCGCTCGAAGGCGTCGAGCCCGCCCGAGTACCGCGGGTCGCGGGCCACCCAGCCGTCAGGGTTCGCGTACAGGAACACGAGGACGACCTCGTCGAGGACGGCCTCGACATCCGGTTCCTCCCCCCCGAGCACGCGCTCGATGAACCGGTTTCCGGCCTCGACGCCGACGCGCTCGTCGCCGTGGATCGAGAGGGTGGAGACGAGTTTCCCCTTCCCGGCGAACGTCTCCCGGTTCCCGACGTCGTTCGTGAGTTCGGCCACCCAGAGGTCCTTCGGATCGACCTCGCCGTCGAGGAGGTCCCGGTGGCCGGGGCTCTCGCCGATCGAGGAGAGTGCGAGGCGTTCGGGGTGTTCATCCGCGAGATGCGAGAGGCCGGCCTCCGTCTCCTCGAACCCAACGTAGTCGACGCTCTCCTCGGGATCGGGGAACACCCCCTCCGAGTAGTCCCCGAGCATCCAGAACGGGTTCGCGCCCGGCGAGTGGACGAGCTCCGAGACGGCCTCGACGTCGAGGACGGCCGAGACCGCCCCCTCGTCGAGGCGGCCGTAGGCCGCGGGTTCGGGCGTGCGCGTCTCGCGGTAGGCCGTGAGCCCGTCGTCGACCGCCGAGAGCCCGTCCTCCCCGTTGAGCCGTATCAGCGTCGGGATCTCGTAGTCCTCGGGGGTGTGGTTCCGGATGAACTCGTAGCGATCGCCGGTCTTCTCCGAGGTGTGGTCGCTGTGGGCGCTCCCCGGGAGCGCGAGCGCGCCGGCCGTCGCCGCCGACAGCCGAACGAACCCCCGCCGGGAGATCGGTACGTCGGAGAGCCGCTCGCTCGCCGCCCGTTCGTGTGTCGCGCGGTCCATCTTGAAGTCCTTCATCATCAAAGGACCGTCTGGTTAAATCTTTATTTTATTTCGAATATATTTATATATTTTATGCTACATCGGTCTGGGACGCGGAGGGGGAAATATGACGGATGAAATACATTCGTATCGTGATATACGATACATTGAATAGTTGAATGAGCAACACTACTGGTGAGGGGAACATGGAGCTACCGATGACCGAGCGGAGGGGGGAAGCACGTATCGATACCGCGATCCGGACCGCAAGCGAGGGGTATCACCGCGGTCGGACGCTGCGCAATCGGGCCTCGATGGCCCTCCAGCGAAAACGCCGCGAGTACGACGTCGGCACCGTCTCGGAGGGGACGTTCGACCGGGTTCTCGACTCCCACCGGACCGACACCGTCTTCGTCCACGTCGGCCTGCGCGACATCAGCCGGGCGTTCGAGCGCGATCCCTACGAGTTCCTGCTCGGGCGACTCGACGAGCGCTTCGAGTCGGTCCTCAACCCGGGGTTTACGCCCGCGTTCCGGTCGGTCGACGGCGGGGTCTACCACAAGCGCCACTCGCTGCCGAGGTTCGGGGCGTTCTCGCGGCTGTTTCTGGAGGACTGTGAGTACCGGACCGACGACCCGACTAACTCGATACTGGTGCGGGGGCCGTATCGCTTCGACGGCTGTCGCCACGACGATACGTGGGCGGCCGACGGCTGTTTCGCCAAACTGGACCGCGAGAACGTCCAGTACCTGAACGTCGGCACCGACTGGCTGCGCTCCTCGCACATCCACTACCTCGAGAACCGACTGAACGTCCCCTACATCGAGACGGTCGAGTACGAGGGCGTGCTCTACCGCGAGGACGAGACCGCGGAGCGGATCACCCACCGGTCACACGAGTACACGATGGAGGTCACGTGGAACAGGGCGAAGATCCAGGACGACCTCGAACGCGCGGGCGTCCTCGACAGCTACGACCTGAACGGCCTGCAGGTGTTCGCGTTTCGCGCGCGCGACATCCGGCAGGTGCTCACCCCGAAGATCCTCGCGGACCCGTACTACCTCGTCACGTAGGGAGGGTCCGCAGGCGATCGAGGGTCGTCTCGATCTCCGTGGTACAGACCGCGAGCGAGAAGCCGTCGATCCGCGCGAGGTCGGGCGCGTGCTCCCAGAGGTCCGCCTCCGAGAGCCCGTGGAGGACGACCGCGTTCGGCGTCGGGTTGACCACCCGCATCGCCACCAGCGGGGACTCCCCGCGGGTGACGCCGGTGAACACCAGCGCGCGGTTCGTGCTCTGGCCGTAGAGGCGGTAGAACTCCTCGCTCGACAGACGAGTGATCGCCTCGATGCTGTCGATCACGGTGTGGCCGCTGATCCGATCCGAGGTGCCCGAGACCACCTCGGTCGCGTCGATCGCGTCGTAGAACCGCTCCAGGGGGACGGTCGCGGGGTACTCGCGCAGGTCGTGGACGATGTCGCTCTCGAACCCCGCGGAGATCACGCGGGCGTACTGTCGGATCCGGTCGCCGCCGCGGCGTTCGTCGATGTCGAGCAGCGCGGTGACGATCCGCCGGACGACCGCGATACCCGGACTCTTCCGCCGGCCGCTCTCGTAGTCGGAGATCACCGACGAGGAGATCGAGAGCTCCTCGGCGAGTTCGGTCTGCGAGACCGTGAAGTCGGTGCGCCACTTCCTGAGCGTCGCTCCCGGATCCTCGCTGAGCGTGATCTCGCCGGCGACCTTCTCGGCGAGTTCGGCCCGCGGCGAGCGCGAACTCATCCCGTCCCCCCGAATCGGCCCGCAGGTGTGACGAACATCTCGTTCGACGATCGTCTAGGCGTCCACTCATAGCTGTCGGTCGGTCGGTACGGAGTGCTCCTGTGATCTCTTCTAGCACACAGACTCATATGGAGTCACACGGTATACAGTCCCATGCCACCTGTGACGGTACACATCGCCCTTGGGGGGTTGATCGGCGCGGTGCTTCTGGCGGACCACTTCGACACGCGGGCGATCCTCGTCGTGATGGGGGTTTCGGGCGTCCCCGATCTCGACGTGTTCGTCGGGTTCGTCCTCCCCGGGACGCACCGGGCGGCGTTACACACGCTGTTGTTCCCCGCCCTCCTCGTCGGCCTGCTCGTCTGGGACGTCTACGTCCGCGAGGAGTCCTACGTCCTCCGTCGGTGGGGGGCCTACGGCGTCCAGGTCGCCTGGGTCAGCATCGTCTCCATGACGCTCGCACACATCGTCCTCGACTCGTTCGGCGACGGTATCAACGCCTTCTGGCCGCTGTACGACCGGTTCTACATGATCTCGGGCAATCTCGTGCTCTGGCACGACAACGGACTCGCCGTCGACTTCATCGAGGTCGTCGAACTCGGGACGACCGCCGATACCCACTACGGGACCGGGTTCGACACGGTACGCGCCGACGGCAGGCGGCGGTTCCCGGTCGCCCTGACCGGCGAGCAGTTCGTCCTGATGGTCGCGAGCTGTGCGGTCGTCACCCGGCGCATCATCGATGACCTCCGGACGACGACCGTCACCCGGACCGCCGAGTACCTGAGCGAGGACTGATACCGTCGATCGTGGACGCCTGACCGGCAGTGGTGTGAGTCGACGGGCACGGACACGAGTCTCGCCCGTCGTGGCTCCTGGCGATTCACGGCGGTATGACCGACGGTACAACGACAGCGCGAAGCCCCGGCCCCTCGAAGCGCCCGCATGGAGCTCAGACCGTACGAACCCGGCGCTGACGAGGACGACCTCTGGACGCTCAAACGGGCCTTCGAGCGGGGCCTCGGGGCCGGAACGGGCGGCGAGGAGAAGGAGGCGCTCTACGAGGCGAAACTCACCCCCGCCTACCGCGAGCGGTATCTCGACTGGGTGGGCCGGTGTGTCGCCACGGACCCCCGGTGTGTGACGGTCGCCGACGACGACGCGCCCGTCGGCTACGCCTTCGTCCTGCCCGAACGGTTGGCGATGATCTGGGACGCGGCGGTCCTGAACGAACTCTACGTCGCGCCCGAGCACCGCGGAACCGGCGTCGCCGACGACCTGATGGACGCGGCGTGCGCGCTCGCGAGCGAGCAGGACCTCCCCCTGGATCGACTCGTCCTCGACGTAGACCCCGAGAACGCCCGCGCGCGGGCGTTCTACGACCGCCACGACTTCGAGCCGTGGGGCGAGATGGTCGCCCGGCCGCTCCCGTAAACCGTTATCGGCGATATAGAATCCGTCGGAACGACGATCGGCGCGGTTCGTGCCATTCAAGCCTCCCGACCGACAACGCCCGACAATGATTCTGCGGGACGCGCGCCTGTTCGACGGGCGCGGCGCGGTCGAGACGGACGCGGCGATCCGGTTCGACCCCGAGACGGGGCGTATCGAGGCGGTCGGCGACGCCGACCGACAGGGCGACGAACCGGCGATCTCGATCCCCGGCCACACGGTGGTACCGGGGCTGGTCGACGCCCACGTCCACTTCTCGCTGTCGGGACAGGCGACGATCGAGGACGTCGTCGGGCGAAGCGACGCGGAACTCACGCTGACGGAGGTGAAGAACGCCCGGACGACCCTCGAGGCGGGCGTGACGAGCGTCCGCGCGATGGGCGCGCGCGATCTAGACGTCGTGGTGAAACGCGCGATCGATCGGGGGGAGATTCCGGGCCCGCGGACGCTCGCGAACTGCCGGTCGATCACGATCACCGGGGGCCACGGCCACCACCTCGGGCGCGAGGTCGACGGCCCCACCGAGTGTCGCCGCGCGGTCCGCGAGCAGGTCAAGAAGGGGGCGGGCTTCATCAAGTTCATGGCGACCGGCGGGGTGACGACCCCGGGCACCGACCCCGAGACGCTCGCGTTCACACACGAGGAACTCGAGGCGATCGTCGACGAGGCCCACCGGCGAGGGGTCCACGCGGCGACCCACGCCCACGGCGCCGAGGGGATCAAGGCCGCGGCGGCGGCGGGCGTCGACACGGTCGAACACGGCACCTTCATGGACGCGGAGGCGATCGACCTGTTGGTCACGAACGACGTGACGCTCGTTCCGACGCTGTCTGCGCCCTATCGGATCGCGCGCAACGCCGAGCAGGCCACCGCCGAGAGCACGCAGAAGACCGGCGACGTCTACGAGCGCCACATCGAGTCGTTCAAGCGGGCCCACGAGGCCGGCGTGGAGATCGCCGGCGGCACCGACGCGGGCACGCCCTTCAACTACCACGGGACGAATAGTACGGAAATCTCCTTCATGGTCGAACACGGAATGGCCCCGGAGGAGGCCATCGAGGCGATGACCGCGACCGCCGCCGACGTGGTCGGCCTCGACGTGGGCGTCCTCGAACCCGGTCGGTTCGCCGACCTGCTGGTGATCGAGGGCGACCCCCTCGAAGACGTCTCGCTGCTTCGAGAGCCGACGGCCGTGCTCAAGGGCGGGGAGGTCGTCGCGGGAGGACTCCCGGACGGCCGAAGCGGTCGTTGATCGGCCACCGAGCGGTCTGAAACCGAGCGTGCGTGTTTATCCCGTTCGCCGACGAACCTCGAGAGATGACCACTGAATCGTTCGGCGAGATCACTGGAACGGGGATGGACGAGGCGGAGGTCGGGGCGTTTCTTCACGATCGGGGGATCGGGGTGTTGTCGCTCGCGCGCGACGGCGAGGCCTACGGCGTTCCGGTGTCCTTCGGCTACGACGGGACGGACCGGCTCTACTTCGTCTTCCTCCGGGTCGGCGAGGAGAGCAGGAAGGAGGCGTTCGCCGCGGCGACCGACCGGGCGAGTTTCACGATCTACGACGTGGAGTCGAAACACGCCTGGCGGAGCGTGATCGTACACGGGCGGATCCGGGAGGTGGCCGACGACGAGTGGGAGACGGTCAGGGACTCGATCGACGACAACGCGTGGTATCCGAGCCTCTTCTCGGAGGCCGAACCCATGCGGGACATCCAGGGGTGGGTACTGGAGATCGAGGAGATGACTGGCCAGAAGAACGAGGGCTGACCGCCGCGGTCGTCAAAACGGCAGTCGAAGCGCGGTTTCGGTGCCCGCTCAGTCGATCAGGCGCTCTTCGAGCACCTCGGCGATCCGCTCGTTGGTCTCGGGGCTGTAGTGGCCGCCCTCGCCGCGCTGGACGTACAGCGACTCGGGGTCGCCCGAGAGGTGCTCGGCCATGTCGATCGTCTCCAGGTCGGGGTAGTGCCCGTCGAGGCGCTCCATGAGGTCGCCGTAGATCGGGCCGTGTTCGGCCTCGTGGGTCGCGTATCGAAGTTGCTGGACCATCACGAACACCGGGGTGAAGTCGTGTTCGTTCGCGTAGTCGACGAACTCGCCGATCAGCGCGTCGAAGAGGTCGGCTTTCTCCTCGAACAGCCGCTCGTGATAGCGCACGCGCGACCGTTCAAGTCGGAGGGTCGTCGCCGCCTGTCGCGCCCCGAAGTCGATCCCCGGAATCGAGATCCCGTACTCGCTTTCGAGGTCCATCCCCGCGCCGTAGAGCGCGTACTTGACCTGGTCGGGGTCGTCGAGGAAGTCCGTCGCGTAGGGAAAGCTCGCCAGATGGGGTTTGAACCAGTTCTCGTAGTGGTCGTCGTGCGTCCGCAGGAAGGGCGCGCGGGATTCGAGGTCGAGCAACCCCTCTTTCTCGTCGACCGGGCTCTCGACGAGTTCGAGTTCGCCGTCCCGGAGTTCGTATCGCGGCTTCACGGCGAGGACGTTCCCGAACTCCTGGTAGTGCTTCCAGACCGAGAGGATTCGGGCGATCGAGGAGGCGGTGACGACCATGCAGACGTGGTCGGTGGGGTCCTCGGGGTACTGGCGTTTCATCCGCAGGAGCGCCTGATCGAGGCCGTAGTTCCCGCCGCCGTAGTTGCCGACGTGGGAGTCGATCTTCCTGGCGAGGTGGTTCTGGAACGTGTCCTCGTCGTCGACCTCCCGGCAGAAACAGTACGAGTCGCCGTAGGTCGAGACCGCGCCGCGTCCCGACCCACGTTCGGCGGCGGGACAGGCCCGGCTGCCGTACTCGTCGGTCGAGTAGGTGACGACGCTCTCGACCTCCTCGCCGGGGAGGTGGTCGCCGGTGTCCTTCTGTTTCCTCATGTTCGGCTGGGGGACCCACCCGAGTTCGGGGTCGAAACTGGTGTACTTCTCCAGCAACGCGGAACTGATCCCCGGAAACTCCTCGAGGACGACGGTCGGCATGCTACCCAACCCTTCGCCGTAGCGTTCGAGCGCGCGCCGGGAGACGACCTCCGCGGCGACCGCGAGAACGATCAGAGCGAATACTATCGGAAGGACGGTTACCATCGCCTTCGGCTATCCGGACGGGGCATAAAGGCGTTCTGCCGGAATCGTTCAGCGGGCCCCCTCGCCGTTTGTCCCGCGCCCGTCGAGGGCCGGCGTCACAGCGGGATCGAACGCGAGGAGCCACACGGCGTACGCGAGTATCACGAGTTCGAGATAGAACGCCGGCAGCGCGAGGTAGTAGCGGACGTAGCCCTCCTGTACGAACGGGATCGAGGCGAACAGTCCCTCGGCGTAGGCCGCCGAGGGATCGACGACCATCGGGTTCTCCCAGTGGAGGACGGGCCACCCCAGCATGGCGACGGCGTGGTCGCCCCGGCCGTTCACGAACAGTTGGAGGACGTCCGCCGCGAGGTGGGCCGTCCAGCCGACGGCCACCCCGACGGTCGGGGGGCCGTAGCGACCGAAAAGGAGGGCGGCCACGACGCTCAGGCCGAGCAGCGAGTGTGAGACCGTCTGATAGGCGGGAAACACGCCGAGGGATCCGAGCGTCTTGTCGACGAGGTCGGGGACGATCGACCCGAGAACGCACCACCGCGTGTCGAGCGCCGTCTTTCGGCCGATGACGTAGCCGATCGCGACGTGTGCGGGGAACCACATATCGAGTAGAGCGCTGGAAGAGGGCATAAATATAAGATAACTGAGTAGTAACCGGCGTCGGTAACGGCTCGCTCCCGCTCGTCTCGTGGGGTCGACGAGTTCGAGGAGTGACGCTCCGCAACCACTAAACGCGCCTCGTGCTTTCCTTCGGCAATGGCCGATTGGACCGAGACGCACCGCCCGACGACGCTGTCGGAGGTGCGGGGCAACGACAAGGCCCGCGACGCGCTGCGCGAGTGGGCGACCACGTGGGAGGACCACCGAAAGGCCGTCATCCTCCACGGGAGTCCCGGCGTCGGCAAGACCTCCGCGGCCCACGCGCTCGCGAACGACATGGGCTGGCCGACGATCGAACTCAACGCCTCGGACCAGCGAAAGGCCGACATCGTCGAGCGAATCGCGGGCGAGGCGGCTCGAAGCGGGACCCTCACTGGGGGATCGGCGGGCCGTCGGCTCGTGATCCTCGACGAGGCCGACAACTTCCACGGCAACGTCGACTACGGCGGCTCGCGGGCCGTGACCGACGTGATCAAGTCCGCGAACCAGCCGGTCGTGTTGATCGCCAACGAGTTCTACGACATGTCCCAGAGCCTCAGGAACTCCTGCGAGACCATCGAGTTCCGGGACGTCTCGAAGCGCTCGATCGTGCCCGTCCTCCGGGACATCTGCCGACAGGAGGGCATCGAGTTCGAGGAGAGCGCGCTGGAGGCGATCGCCGAGAGCACGAGCGGGGACCTCCGGTCGGCGGTCAACGACCTGCAGGCGATCGCCGAGAAGGAGGACCGCCTGACCGCCGAGGCGGTCGTCACGGGCGAACGCGACCGCACCAAGGGGATCTTCGACTTCCTCGACGAGGTGATCAAGGAGAAGGGCGCTCAAGAGGCGCTGTACGCCTCCTACGACGTCGACGAGACCCCCGACGACCTCATCAACTGGATCGAGGACAACGTCCCCAAGGACTTCGAGGGGGCGGAACTCGCCGACGCCTACACCGCCCTCGCGCGGGCGGATCGCTGGCTCGGGCGCGTTCGCGCGACGCAGAACTACTCGTACTGGCGCTACGCGAGCGACAACATGACCGCCGGCGTCGCCGCCGCCCGCCGCGAGCCGAAGGGGGGGTGGACCCGCTACGGCCCGCCGAGTTACTGGCGGAAACTCGGGAGGTCGCGCGCGGCGCGCGACCGACGGGACTACGTCGCCCGGCGGATCGCCGAGTCGAGCGGGACGAGCATGTCGAGCGCCCGGCGGGAGGTCCTGCCCTACCTCGCGGCGATGACCCACCACTGCAAGAACCGAGAACTCACCGTCGCGATGACCGCGCGCTACGAACTGGACGCCGAACACGTCTCGTTTATCACCGGTAGCGGGAAGGACACCAACAAGGTCCGGGACATCGTCGCGGACGCCGAGCGCCTTCGCGAGGAAACCGCGGTCGAGGGTTCGGGTGGCGCGTTCGAGGGCGCACGCCGGTCGAGCGCCGAGGAGGACGCCGATACCGACGACCCCGCAGGGGGCGATGGCGACGAGCACACGGACGAACGCGACGACGAGGGGTCGGACGCCGACGACTCCCAGTCGGGTCTGGGCGACTTCATGTGATCCTACGGGGCGGTTAGGACCGTCGTAGTTATATGTAATCGTGTTGTATAGTGTAGCCCCATGGTCTCCGAAGTCCTCCACGTCACCTGCCCCCACTGCGGTTCCGTGACTGCGGCTACCGCTATCGGCCCGACCGCGGCGCCGAACGATCGCCTAAAGGGAACCTCCGACAGCTGTTCGAGCTGCGAGAACGGCTTCGAGCTGTACTACTACTGAGCCTGCGGGCCCGTCGTCGCGGGTCCGATCCGAGAGGTGAGCCACGCCGCGGCGACGGCGATCAGGAACGCGACGGTCATCGCCGTCGCGTCGAGCAGTTGGATCAGGTCCGTGTAGACGTAGCGGCCCAACAACAGTTGGGCGGCGAGGACCACCGCGCCGACGGCCGCGAGCAGGCGCACCCGCGAGAGACGGGGGGCGCTCGGTTCGAGGAGGCCCGACCAGACGGCCGCCGCGAGCAGGGTCGCGAACAGCGCGAGGCCGACCGCGTAGTAGATCGCCTGCACGGCCGCGGTGTGGGCGATCAGCGTGCCGGGCGAGAGCGCGACGAGGACCGGGAACAGCCCGACTGCGGCGAACAGCGCGTAGCGGACCCGTCCGACGCTCGCGAGGTCGGACAGATACCACAGCGTCGCCAGCACGAGCGACCCGAAGATTGTCAGCGCGGTGAGGAAGTGCGCGGTGAGGTAGAACAGCGAGTAGTCGAGCACCGTCCCGGCGCCCAGAAGCGCCTGCAGCGGGTAGAGCGCGAGCGCGACCGTCATCGCCAGTCGGATCCGCCGGTCGTCCTGCCAGCGCCAGGCCCCGTAGGTCGCGCCGATCACGACGAAGCCCGCGATCATCGCGACCAACCGGTGGAACCACTCGATGAAACTCGGCCAGTTCGCGGGGAACAGCCCGAACACCGCGCCGTCACACAGCGGCCACCGCCCCGCACAGGTCAGGCCGGCGCCCGCGGCGGCCGTGTAGATCCCGATCAGCAACAGGACGTAGGTGAGCCCCGTCGTCGCCACCAGCAGCGAGCGCAACCGAGAGCGGTTCGTCAACCTCCGCGTCGTGACTCGCGTCATGGCTATCGTCCGGACCTCGGGACCCGCCGCACATATACCCTCGGCTGTCCCCGTGTGGGCGTGTTCGTCACGGCGGTTGGACGAACCCGCTCGCTGACGTACAGGTGAGGGTATAGCTCTGTCCAACCGGGGTCGGCCCCCGGCAGTTTTGGTCCTCCCGGGAGAGTCCCGGATATGAAACGCACTCGACTGGACGCCTACCGGATGCGATACGATCTCGACTCCGTCTGGCTCGCGCGCCCCGAGAACTTCGCGTGGCTCACCGGCGGGAACAACGTCGTCGACCGCGCGGGGGAGGTCGGCGTCGCCGCCGCGGGCTACGACGGCCACGACGTGGTCGTGATCACCGACAACATCGAGGCCGCCCGACTCGCCGAAGAGGAACTCTCCGGCGAACGCGTGCTCACCTACGACTGGTACGCCGGTTCGCTCGCCGACGCCGTCGCCTCATACACCGAGGATACGGCGGCCGCGGACTTCCGGGCCCCCGGCCTCCGACACGTCGACATCAGCGCGCTTCGCTACCCCCTCACCGAGGGCGATATCGAGCGCTACCGCGATCTAGGGCGCGACACCGCCGAGGTCCTCGAAGAGGTCTGTCGGGACCTCGAACCGACGAGCACCGAACGCGAGGTCGCCGCCGACCTCCGAGGTGGACTCGCGAATCGGGGGATCGACTCGCCGGTGGCGCTCGTCGGCGGCGCGAAACGCGCCCGCGAGTACCGCCACTACACGCCGACGACGACGAAGCTCGGCAGGTACGCGCTCGTCTCCGTGACTGCTCGCCGGAACGGGCTGTACGCCAGCTGTACCCGGACCGTGGCGTTCGACGCACCCGATTGGCTCGAGTCGCGCCACGAGGCCGCGACGAAGGTGGAGACGGCGGCGCTTTCGGCCACCAGGAGGGTGGGGCAGGCCGGCGGCGAGGCCCGAGACGTCTTCGCGTCGATCCAGGAGGCCTACCGCGACGTGAGCTATCCCCGCGAGTGGCAACGCCACCACCAGGGCGGCGCGGCAGGGTACCAGGGGAGAGAATGGATCGCGACCCCGTGGCACGACGGGGAGGTGACGCTGCCGATGGCGTACGCGTGGAACCCCACCGTGCAGGGCGCGAAAAGCGAGGATACGGTGCTCGTAACCGAGGACGAGCCGGAGGTCCTGACGACCACCGGCGAGTGGCCGACCCGCACGGTCTCCGCGGCGGGGCTTGAACTCGAACGCCCGGCGATTCTGGAACTCGACTAGTCGCCCGCGTGGCGGTCGGCGCGCGAGGGCGGCGGGACGCCCGGGCCGCTCCTCACGGGGGGCGTCTCGGGTCGGAGACACCGGTCGGGTTCGCGGTTGACGTGGGCGTACTCCTCCGGCGAGTTGGCGAGCGGGTGGGCGGGGTTGTCGGCCCCGTCGATCACCGCCGCACGCAGCTCGGCGAACCCGGCGATGCGTGCGCGGATGCCCCGCCAGTGGTTCTGCCCCGCGGGCGGGATTCGGATCTCGCCGGGATGCCAGCCGTCGCGCGTGGCGAGTGCCGTGGCGTTGACGTTGGTCGCAAGCGAGTCGTGATCCGTGAGGACGCCGACGCGGGCGGTACGGGGGGCGCGCGCGGCGAGCACGTCGAGCCCGAAGTGGAGCGCCTGGTACTCGGCGACGTTGTTGTCGGTTGCGGTGGTGGGAAGGGCGAAGCGCGCGACCCGTTCCCCGTCCCGCGTCTCGATGACGACGCCCATTCCCGCCCGATGGTCGTGGAGGTGATAGGACCCGTCGGTCGCGACGTAGAAGTCGCGGTGATGGGTTCGTGGCGGGTGGGCGACGTGGGGGGTCGGGGCGCTGTCGAAGCGATCGCGGAGGGACCGGCGGCCATAGGCGGCCATGGGAGGAGGTATGACGGCGATCCTATATAAGCGTGGCCCGGACCCGAGGGCTTGAAGTCGGTCGCCGCGACAGTTCCGACGTGAGCAGGTATCGAACCCCCGCCCTGTTTCTCCTGCTGGCGACCGTCTGGGGGACGGCCTTCGTCGCCATCAGGGCAGGCCTCGAGTACTTCCCGCCCGTGCTGTTCGCGGCGCTTCGCTACGACGTCGCGGCGGCGTTCATGCTCGCCTACGCGATCTACGTCACCGACCGTCCGGTCCCCCGAACGCGCGGGGAGTGGTCCCTCGTCGTCATCGGCGGCGTGTTGCTCATCGCGGCCTATCACGCGCTGTTGTTCGTCGGCCAGCAGAGCGTGACCAGCGCGATGGCGGCCGTGGTCGTCAGCCTCTCGCCGGTGCTCACGGCCGCCTTCGCTCGGATCTGGCTTCCGAGCGAACGGCTGGCACCCGCCGGCCTCCTCGGGATGGGCCTCGGCCTCGTGGGCGTCGTGGTCCTCTCGCGGCCCGACCCCGGGAACGTCCTCTCGGCCGACGTGATCGCCACGGGCCTGATCCTCGCCGCGGCGACCGCCTTCGCGCTCGGGAGCGTGCTGCTCAGGCGCAGCGAGGCCGAACTCCCGATCGAGACCCTGGAGGGGTGGTCGATGGCGCTCGGCGCGCTGGTGATGCACGCCCTCTCCGTTGCGATGCCGGGCGAGTCGCTCGCGGCGATCGAGTGGACCCCCGAGGCGGTCGTCGCGCTCGCCTACCTCGCGGTGGTGTCGAGCGCGGTCGGCTTCCTCCTGTATTTCGACCTGCTCGAACGGGTCGGGCCGATCGAGATCAACCTCGTCTCCTACGTGGTGCCCGTGGTCGCGGCGATCGCCGGCTGGCTCCTGCTGGCGGAGACGATCGATCCCGCGACGGTCGCCGGGTTCCTCGTCATCTTCGTCGGCTTCTGTCTGATCAAGCGCCGACAGCTCGCCGCCGAACTCCCCGTGTTACGCGCCGCGATAACCGAGCGCCTGTGAGCCGCCGGCTGCCGGACCGAAAGTTCCCGATCGGGCGATTTCTTTCCCCCGATCTGTGTCTCAAAGATATATCCCGTCGGATAGTGCATACTCGTATCGCAGGGTATATATAATCCATACACAATGACTGCTGTATGCCACGCGATACCGCGATAGATAGGCGGGGGTTTCTGAAGTTCGCCGGTGCGTCCGCGGCGGTCGCGACCACCGGGCTTGCGGGCTGTGTCGGGGGCGACGACGACGGCGGCGACCCGCTCGGCGGCGACGGTGACGGGGACCTCGAGATAACGGTCACGCAGGGGACCTTCGCGACCACGGTCGACCCGCAGGACCACAACGACACGCCGACGTACAACGTCCTCGATCAGGCCTACGAGCCGCTCCTGTACCGGGACGCAGAGGGCGAGATCGTCGAGTACCTCGCGAGCGACTACGAGCAGGTCGCCGACGACCAGGTCCGGTTCCAACTCCGCGAGGGCGTCTCGTTCCACAGCGGCGACGACCTGACCGCCGAGGACGTCGCCTACAGCATCAACCGGACGGTCGACGACGAGGTCGGCATCGTCAGCCCCCAGCAGGACGGCCTCTCGGGAGTCGAGAGCGCGGAGGCCGGGGAGGAGGGCACCGTCGACGTCTTCGCCGACGGACCGAGTCCCGCGATGCTCGCGAACTTCGCCTCGTTCGGGCGGATCGTCCAGCAGTCGTGGATGGAGGAACGCGAGGGCGAGACGATCCGCGAGGCCAACGGGACGGGGCCCTACCAGCTAGAGGAGTTCGAGGAGGACGTCAGAGCGACGTTCACGGCGTTCGACGACTACTGGGACGCCGACAACACCGGCGACGTCGTCGAGGTCACGTTCGAGGGCGCACCCGAGTCGAGCACGCGGGTCAACGCCCTGCTGGCCGGCGAAACCGACCTGATCACGGACGTCCCGCCGAGCGAGACGCCCAGGATCGAGGACGAGGACGGGATGTACTTCGAGTCGATCGCCAGCACACGGGTGATCTTCCTCGTGATGACCAACGACCGCGCCCCGTTCGACAGCCAGGAGTTCCGCCAGGCGATGAACTACGCGGTCGACGTCGAGGGGATCATCGACGAACTGCTCGAGGGGTTCGGCGAACCGACGAGTCAGCCCACGCTCGCGGGTCACTTCGGGCACGACCCTAACGTCGAAGCGTACCCGCACGACCCCGAGCAGGCCCAACAGCTGATCGAGCAGAGCGGCTACGCCGGCGAGGAGATCACCCTCCACACCCCGACGGGTCGATACCTCGGCGACGAGGAGATCGGCCGCGCCGCCGCGAGCCAGATCGACGGCCTCGAAAACGTCTCGTGTGACCTCGAGATCCGGGATTTCGGTGATCTGGTCAGCGAGATCCTCGACGGCGAGATGTCGACCTCGCCGGGCTTTTACCTGATCGGCTGGGGCAATCCCACCTTCGACGCCAACTACACGCTCGTGCCGTGGTTCATGCCCGGTCAGGCGAGCTATCACTTCCAGAACGACGAGGTCGAGGGGCTGATCGAGCAGAGCGAGGCCGAGATGGACGAGGACGCCCGCGAGGGGCAGCTCCAGGAGGTCAACGCCCTGCTCAACGAACTCGCGCCGTGGGTGTTCCTCCACAACCAGTACAGCATCTACGGCGTCAACGAGTCCCTCGACTGGACGGCCCGGAGCGACGAGGACATCCTCGCGAAGGACATCTCGAGCGCCTGATTCGGATCCGTCTACAGGGAATCTCATGGCACTCGGCAAGTTCGTACTCAAGCGTCTCCTCCAGGGCGTGTTCGTCGTCTGGAGCGTCATCACGCTCGTCTTCCTCCTGCGGTTCATGACGCCCGGCAGCGCGGTCGCGTTCGTCGCCCCGCCCGGGGCGGACCTGGAGCTACGCGAGGCGATCGCGGAGGACCTCGGGCTCAACGACCCGATCCACGTACAGTACGTCGACTACATCGCAGGGTTGCTCCAGGGCGACATGGGCTACTCCTACGTCTCGGGGACGGAAGCGAGCATCAGGGTGTTCGCGCGGCTCCCCGCCACCGTCGAACTCGCGGTCGCGGCGACGCTCGTCGCGGTCGTCATCGCCATCCCGCTCGGCGTCGTGAGCGCGACCCGTCGTCACCAGCCCGCCGACTACGGGGCGACCTTTTTCTCGCTGATCGGCATCAGCACGCCCAACTTCTGGCTGGGGATCATGCTGATCCTCGTCGTCGCGGTCCAACTGAAGTGGCTGCCGACGAGCAGCCGTCCCATCGGCCTCGGCCCCGCGATCGAACTGCTCGTCTTCGAGGCGCGCCCCGAGGGGATCCGGATCTGGGCCCGGCACATGGTGCTTCCGGCGATCACCCTCGGGACCTACTTCACGGCACTGATCACCCGACTGACGAGAAGCGGAATGGTCGACGAGCTCGGGAGGGACTACGTCGACGCCACCCGCGCGAAGGGGCTCCCCGAGACGCTCGTGCGGTACAAACACGTCCTCAGAAACACGCTGATCCCGATCATCACCGTTCTCGGCCTCCAGCTTGGGACGCTGATCGGCGGGGCGGTCATCACCGAGGCGGTCTTCTCGTGGCCCGGTCTGGGCACCCTGCTGATCGACGCGATCCGCACGCGCGACTGGCCCATCATCCAGGGCTCGCTGATCGTCATCGGGATCGGTTTCGTCCTCATCAACACCGTCGTCGACATGCTCTACGCCTACGTCAACCCGCGGGTGATCGCCGAATGATCTCCCCGCGCGTCAAGCGCAGCCTGAGATCGGAGTTCGAACGCAGCCTGCTCGCGAAGATCGGCCTCGTCCTCCTGATGCTCATCGTCCTGATGGCCGTCTTCGCGCCGGTGCTCGCGCCGCACAACCCCACGGCGCAGGGGTTGGAATCGGGACAGACGCCGCCGATCGGCTTCACGCAGACCGAGACCACGACCCAACTCGTCGACGGCGAGACCGAGCGCGTCGAGCGCACCATCGAGCCGACGTGGGAACACCCGCTCGGGACCGACCAGTTCGGCCACGACATGCTCTCGCGGCTCATCTACGGGGCGCGCACCTCGCTCATGGTCGGTCTTCTCGGCACCGGGATCGCCGCCGGGATCGGCGTTCCCTACGGGCTTGCGGCGGGCTACTTCGGCGGGCGAACCGACGACACGCTGATGCGCGGCGCGGACGTCATGCTCGCGTTCCCGTCGCTCGTGCTGGCGATCGCCCTCATCGGCCTGTTCGGCGCGAGCGTGGTCCGCATCCCCGACCCCCTGGTCCAGTTGGGGCTGATCGAGGGCATGCCGCAGTCGTTCGCCCTCCCCGGGACCGTGACCCTCGTGGTGGCGCTCGTCAACTGGGTGTGGTTCGCCCGCGTCGCCCGCGGGGAGGCCCTGTCGATCAGGAGCGAGGAGTACGTCAAGGCCGCCCGCTCGATCGGGGCCTCGGACCGGACGATCCTCCGGAAACACGTCCTCCCGAACAGCCTGACGCCGATCATCGTCCTCGCCACTATCCAGGTCGCGGCGATCATCCTCCTCGAGAGCGCGCTGTCGTTCCTCGGGTTCTCGGGGACGACCCTCTCGTGGGGCTACGACATCGCACAGGGACGGGGCTATCTGGCGACGGCGTGGTGGATCTCGACGATCCCCGGCATCGCGATCCTGCTGAGCGTGGTTTCGGTGAACCTGCTCGGGGACTGGCTCCGCGACGCGCTCGATCCGAGCATCGAGGGGGAGGGTGGTGTCTGATGGCCCCTCTCCTCAGGGTCGAGGACCTCCACACCCGCTTTTTCACCGAGGAAGGGCAGGTCAACGCCGTCGAGGGCGTGAGCTTCACCGTCGAGGACGGCGAGGTGTTCGGCATCGTCGGCGAGAGCGGCTCGGGAAAGAGCGTCACCGCGCGCTCGCTGATCGACCTGATCGACTCGCCCGGACGCATCACGGAGGGGCGGATCTGGTTCCGTGATGCGGAACTCGCCGAGGCCGCGCTCGAGGAGGCGACCGACGGCGAGTACGTCGACCTGCGCGCGCTGCCCGAACGCGAGCGCCACGCGCTTCGGGGTAGCGGCTTCAGCATGATCTTCCAGGACGCGATGAGCAGTTTCAACCCCTCGATTACGGTCGGCGAGCAGATCGCGGAGGCCGTCGAGGTCCAGCGTCGTGCGGCGGCCAATCCCCGTTCGACCCGAGCGAAGACCCGTCAGGTGGGTCTGGGACAGTACCTCGCGAGCACGGTCGTCCCGTCCCAACGGTACGTCTCGACGGCGAGCCACGACCGGGCGGTCGAACTGCTCGAACTCGTCGGCATCCCCGACCCGACAGAGCGCGCCGAGGAGTACCCCCACCAGTTCTCGGGCGGGATGCTTCAGCGCGCGATGATCGCGCAGGCGCTGGCGGGCGAACCCGACGTGTTGATCGCCGACGAACCCACGACGGCGCTCGACGTGACCATTCAGGCGCAGATCCTCTCGTTGCTGGATCGACTGCAGGACGAAACCGACATGAGCATCGTCCTGATTACCCACAACCTGGGCGTCGTCGCGCGGATGTGCGACCGGGTCGGCGTGATGTACGCCGGCGAGATCGTCGAGCGGGGTACCCTCGAGGACGTCTTCGAGAACGCGGTCCACCCGTACACGCAGGGGCTGCTCGGCAGCATCCCCGACATCGAGGGAGCGAAAACGCGGTTGGAGCCGATCCCCGGCAACGTCCCCAGCCTGCTCGATCACGAGATGGGCGACCGGTGTTACTTCGCGGATCGCTGTCCGAAGGCGATGGAGGACTGCCTCGACCACCCGCCGGAGTTCGACGCCGAGGGGAGCGAGCGCCACGCGGTGCGGTGCGTCCTCGCGGAGACGACCTACGACGAGTCGCGGGCGCTCCCGGAGGGGTACTTCGATGAGTGACGCCCCCCTCCTCAGGGTCGACGGCCTTCAGAAGTACTTCTACGAGCAGGACAGCCTGATCGACCGACTGCTCGGAAACGAGCCGGTCGCGGTCCGTGCGGTCGACGGCGTCAGCTTCGAGATCCGACGGGGCGAGACGCTCGGACTGGTCGGCGAGTCGGGCTGTGGGAAGTCCACGACCGGCGAGACGCTGCTCCAGCTACAGGAGCCGACGGACGGCACCGTCGAGTTCGACGGCCGCCGGGTGAGCGACGGCGTCGACGAGTCGTTCCGCCGGCAGGCACAGATCGTCTTTCAGGACCCCTATTCGAGCCTCGATCCGCGGATGACGATCGGCGAGATCGTCCGCCAGCCGCTCGCGGTCCACGGGATCGGGACGAAAGCGGAGCGCCGCGAGCGCGTCCGGGACCTGCTCGAACGCGTCGGACTGTCGGCCGATCAGCTCGATCGGTATCCGCACGAGTTCTCGGGCGGCCAGCGCCAGCGGATCGGCATCGCCCGCGCGCTCGCGCTCGAACCCGAGTTCGTCGTGCTCGACGAACCGACCAGCGCGCTCGACGTGAGCGTCCAGGCACAGGTGCTCAACCTGCTCGACGACCTCCAGACGGAGTTCGACCTGACCTACCTGCTCATCAGCCACGACCTCTCGGTGATCCACCACAACTGCGACCGCGTCGCGGTGATGTACCTCGGCGAGATCGTCGAGGTCGGCCCGGTCGACGAGATATTCGAGGCGCCACAGCACCCCTACACCGAAGCGCTGCTCGAGAGCGTTCCCCGGGCGACCGTCGACGAACGGGACCGGGAGGTGACGACGCTGTCCGGCGACGTCCCCTCGCCACGGGACCCACCCAGCGGCTGTCGGTTCCGGACGAGGTGTCCGAGAATCATCCAACCGGAGGGCTACGAGTTCGAACAGCGGGCGTGGCGCTCGGTGATGGACCTACGCGAGCGGATCGAGCGCCGGGACGTCGACGTCGAGGGGATCCGCGAGCGTCTCGACGACCCCGACGAGGGGGCCGTCGCACGGGCGATACGCAAGGAACACGAGCTGGCCGCGCTCTCGGACGTGACGGCCGACTCGATCCTCGACGAGGCGCTCTCCGCGGTGGCGAACGGGGAGTTCGAGGCGGCCGAGACGCTACTGCGCGAGGAGTTCGAGACGGTCTGTGAGCGCGAGCGACCGGCGCTCGTCGGCGAGAACCGCACGCATCCGGCGGCGTGTCACCTTCACGACGAGCGCTTCGAGTAGGCGGCCGTCCCGTCGAGAGCGCTTCGAGCCCCGTCGGGCGTTTCAGGCCCGATTGTAGCGGTGGCCGCCGACGATCGTGACGGCGTGAAGCGCGAGCAACGCCAGAAACGCGGTGAGCTGGGCGGTCGAACCGAGGCCGCTCACCAGCAGCGGGAGGTACAGGAACGGGAGGGCGATGGCGCTCCAGAAGGCGATCGCTTCGATGGGACGGGCGAGCGCGGAGACGGCGAGTCGGCTCGCGTGATCGGAGGGCTGTTCCGTGTCCGCTCGTGCGGACGCGTTGTCGGTGTGGATGGAGGGCATTGACATCGGGCGGTACCTCGTGTCTGTTTCACTATATGTTCGACCACTACATATAATGACACGAGATTTAACGCCATTTCCCGACATTTTACGGGACGAATGACGTGCTAACGACGTTTCACGACGGCCGGAGATAGCTTAAGATATTTTATATTACTCTTAGAACCATTATTGGATATCATGTCCTTCGTAGTACGACGGATACCGATCGGTCGGCCGCGGCCACGACGGTGCCGGCCGCGAGCAGCAGTAGTCCGACGGCCCGGACGCGTCGCTCCGTCCGTTCGTCCGCGTCGAAGTCGGCGGCCAGCAGTCGTCGGTAGGCGCATCGGGCGGTCGCGAGCAGGGCCCGCGGTGCGAGGAGGTGAGCGAGGCCGGCGGCGATGAACCCGCCGCCGACGGTCGTGGTATCGAGGCGAACCATATCGGGAGAGAGGGCGTCACCGGGTAAAAACCGTCCAGTCGCACCACGGTCGAGTGGGTGGACGAATCGCCGTCATCGAACGACGGTCACGGGACAGGGCGAGCGGCGGACGACGGTCTCGGCGACGCTCCCGAGCAGGATGCGCGAGACGCCGTCGCGCCCGTGGCTCCCCATGACCACCTGATCGACGTCGTGGTCCTCCGCGTAGTCGACGATCGCACGGGCGGGTCGCCCGAGGACGGTCTCCCCTTCGAGGGTAGCGCCGTGTTCCTTCGCCAGCGCGCGCGCCTGCTTGAAGCGCTCCTCGGCGCGCTCCTCTTCGGCCTCTAACCAGCGGTCGGCGTAGGAGGCCATCCCCATCTCGGTCCCGCCGGCGCTCAACTCCGCGGGGTTGAGGACGGTGAGCGCGACGAACGTCGCGTCGGGGAACTCCCGGATCGCGTATTCGAGCGCGTTCTGTGCCTGCGGCGAGCCGTCGATCGGGACGAGGACGGTGTAGGCCATACGGGACCATCACCGCCCCGCCAATTATAGCCTGCGCCTAATCGTGTTTCGTCAGGCACTTCGAGAGGCCGATCAACTCGACGGGTTCGGAGTTGTCGGGCGAGTAGACGACCATCTGTCCCTTCTCCATGTACGGCACCTTCCCCGCGAGGTTCGTGGGGATGTTCACCGCCGAGATGGCGTCCTCGTCGCCGAGGTTGAGCACGACCTTCGTGTTCACCTGCTTGAAGACGGCGTCGGCGATGTCCTGTGGGTCCTGCGTGATGAGAAAGAGGCCGAGTCGCTCCTTGCGGCCCTGTTTCGCGGCCTCGGCGAACTTCCCGATCACCTTCCTCGCCTGTGCGCTCTCCGCGCCGGTGAGGAAGTTGTGCGCCTCGTCCATCCCCAATACCATCGGGGTCTCCTTGATCCGGTCGAACTCGGGGTCGTTCGAGAGTTTCTGGTCGACCAGCAGGCTCGCGAGCGCGAGGACGACGACCTCCGTCGCCCGTGAGTCGTTGATGTGGTAGGTCGGTACCACGGAGAGGCCGCCCGGCCGGACGAACTCGTGGACGAGGTCGGTGATCGGCGGGGCGCTTTGGTCGAAGACGCTGTCGAACCCGTAGGCCCGGCGTTTGACCGCGTCGAACGTCGCCTCGTGGACGCGCCCGCTCTCGTCGAGTTCCTCGCGCAGCGCGGGGTCGTCGAGGAACGACTTGAACTCCCGATAGGTCCCCGAACCGCCGTGCTGTTTGAAAAACCGGTCGAGCAGGTAGGTCAGCGCGTTGTACTGGTTGTCGTTCAGGTCGCCGCCGGCGACGAGCCACTTGTTCGTCCGCACCATCGAGAACGGGACGGTGAACTCGACCTGTTCGGCGCGGTGGTCGTCGGTGCTGTACGTCGAGGTGCCGACCTTCGGGACGAACGCCTTTGTCTCGTCGTGGCCGCCGTAGGCGATCTCCTCGCGTTCGAACGCGCGCTCGTCCTCGCTCCCGATAGTAGGGTTGTCGTCGTGCATCTGGGCGTACTCGTCCTGCGGGTCGAACTGGACGACCGCGGGCGAGACGGTCCGGCCGTCGTCGAGTTCGTAGGCCCGCTCGGAACCGAGGTACTGTCTGAGGACGTTCTTCGCGGCGTGTGTCTTTCCCGACCCGGTGCCGCCCGCGATCAGGGTGTGGCGGAAGACGAGCGGATCGCCCGCCTCGTAGTCGTCCTTCAGGCGGTAGTCGATCGTGGGGGGTTCGGCCGCGGTCCGCACCTTCTCGCCGCCGACCGCGAGGTGGCCCAGGAAGACCCCGTCGTCGGGCATCTTCAACCCCGTCTTGATCTCCTCGGTGTCGGTCGCCTCCCGAACGACGGTCTCGGGTTTCGGGACGCGGTCGGCCATCCGGCGCTTCAACCCGTCGCCGTCGTCGTAGAGCACCGCGATCGGTTCGAGCGTCGCGAGGAACTTGTAATCGCGCTCCTCGACCTCGCCGTTTCGCATCGCGCGGCGGACGTGGATCTCGCTCGCGTCGTCGGTGCGGAACTCCTGGACGTACTCCAACCCCGTGATCCGACAGAACAGCCTCTCGTCGTCGGGGTACGACAGCAGCAGGTACTTCCCCAATCGGACGTCCGAGCGGTTGCCGGCGGTGATCGAGGCCCGGATCTCCGTGTCGTCGCCGTCCTCGGCGATCTTCAGTCCCTGGGAGGCGGGAATCGTCCCGATCCCCGTGTCGGTTCCCGCGGGGGTGATCGTGCTCTCTTCGAAGCGGTCGGCGTCCGTGTCGTCCGTGGAGAGGGAGGGCGTGAAATCACCGAGATCGGACATGCGTCGGCCATCGGGCGGCGGGAGTAAAACGTTTCTCACCGCCAACGGGCTTTTGCCCCCTCACAGGGTAGGGGCAGTATGCTTCTCATCCGGGGTAGCGCGCACGGCACGACGCTGACCGGGACGCTCTTCGAGCGTGGCGAGCGCGCGCCCACCTTCCGGGGCGCGCCCGACGAGGACGCCCCCTACGTCTGGGTGTGCGACGAGTTCTACGAGGTCGAAAGCGGCGGGTCGGAGATGGAGGTCGACGGCCGCTCGGTGAACGTCGCCTTCGAATCGCCCATGCCCCGGGGGTTCGACACCCGCCAGCAGGCCGTCAGCGCCGCCGAGGAACACGTCCGCACCCAGTTCGCCCGGATCGGGATTCCCCCCGCCGACGTGGAGATCGACATCGAGAAGGCCGAACCGGGCGCGGAGATCTAGCGATTGCCACGGGGGCGGTCAGAAGAACGCCTCCTCGCCGCCCCACCGCAGATCGTCGTACGTTCTCGAAAGCTCCGTATCGAGTTCGCCCTCGATCATCCGGCGCAGCGACTCCTTCTCGCGGGCGCTGATGCGGGCCAGTTCGTCGGCCTTCGCGATCGCCTCGGGGGGCCCACGCTGGCTCGCGACCTCCGAAAGCATCTGGGTCTGGAGCGCCTCGCGCGTCTCTTCGTCTTTCGTGACCCCGTAGGGCGCTTCCACGGTGTAGAGCACGTCGTCGCGCGGGTCGTAGATCGCGAAGAAGGTCACCTCGTAGTCCGCCGCGGGCCGACGGAGGTCCAGTCCGAGCGCGTCGCCGTCGGCGGCGAACGTCCTGTCAGTACCGCCCCTGGAGACGAACCAGTTGGTGTAGGTGAGTTCGGTCCGGACGCGCTCGCCGTCCTCGCGCCGTTCGAGCAGGCGGACAAACAGCGCGGCGTCGTCGGCCCACGGCGCGGGCGTCCGCTCGTCGAGAGCGGTCGTGATCCGCTTCGAGGCGGGGTTTTTCACGAAGCCCGCGATCGGAACGCCTCTATCGAGGAAGTTCTCGACGAGTCGGGCGTAGCTCGCGACCACCTGCCGGGGGGTCTCCTCCTCGAGTTGGGCGGCGAGTTCGGGCGCTCGATCGCGCCAGCTCAACAGTCCCTTGGGGTAGAGCGGCCCGTCGAGGACGAGCAGGTCGTCGATCCCGTCGGCGTTTGCCAGCGCGTGTTCGCTCTCGGCCAGATAGAGCGACAGCGCGTGGACGGTCGCCTCGGTGTAGCGCCGGCGGTCGATATCGCGCAGCAGGAGGATCCGCCGACGGCTGTAGCCCTCGTCGTAGATCACCCAGTCCTCGGGGAACGTCAGCGCGTCGTCGTCGGCGTGGAGTCCGATGATCACGGTCCGGGATCGGTGACAGTCGAGGTCGGTCGGCACACGCCCCATCGCGGCGTGGGCGACGTCCATCACGACGCCGTTCTTGTACGTGGTGGGGTTGATCGTCCCCGAGTCGACGCCGTAGCTCCCGGGGAAGGGCCGCTCACAGAGGGCGGCGTCCTCGATCGCGACGCGCTTTCGGTACTGTTCGCCGACGGGTTCGAGCACCCGCCGACCGTCGACTTCGAGCGGGTCGAGAAACCCCTCCCAGACCGTCTCGGCGAACTCCCGATGGGAGGCGTCGTCGACCTCGCGGCCGACCTGGCGGGCCAGCGCGGCGATCCCCTCGAAGTGGACCGGATCCAGGGTCATGGGAGAGCCACTTCCGGGCGCGAAAAAAACGCTCCGGTCGGCCGCCGGGTCCGCCGAACCGTTGGGTATACGATTCGGGCGGCCGTATCCCGAGGAGATGGGTTGGCTCAGCAAGCGCGCTCTCGTGATCTCCCTGCTCGTGTTGCTCGTTTCGAGCAGCCTGCTGGCCGTCGTGCTCGGCTACGTCGGACTCGTCGTCTACTCCGCGATGACGACGGGAACGCCCGTCGTCGGGGTCCTCCTCGGAATGGCGATCCCGTACCTCCCGATCGTGGCGGCGTTGCTCGTTCTCGCCGTCCTTTCCGGATGCTGGTTCGCGTGGTCGCTGCTGCGGCGTGTCTCGGTTCCGAGGAGCGATCGGCTGGCGTCGGCCGCTCGGCGGGCCGAACTACGGGTCCCCCCGATCGGGACGCTCGGGCTCTCCGAGTCGCTCTCCCCGCCCGAGCCGACCCCCGAGGAGCGCGCCGAGCGGGCGCTCGCGGAGCTGAAACGCCAATACGTCGACGGCGAGATCGACGAGCGGGAGTTCGAGCGCCGGGTCGACCGCCTCGTCTCGAACGCCTCGCTCGACGAGGCGCAGGCCGCCCGTGAGCGCCGGACGGTGCTGAACGACGGCGAGCGCGATCGGATCCGAGGGGAGTAGCGAAGGGTAGTTACCGGCGGCGACTCTCCCGTCGGGTATGGACGGCGCACTCATCGTTCTCGACGGCTGGGGACTGCGCGAGGAACGCGACGGCGGCCGGAACGCCGTTTCGAGCGCCGAGACCCCCACCTTCGACCGGATCCGCGAATCGGGGGCGTTCGGCCAATTGGACGTGACCGGCCGGCGGGTCGGCCTCCCCGAGGGCCAGATGGGAAACAGCGAGGTGGGCCACCTCAACATCGGCGCCGGCCGCGTGGTCAAGCAGGCGTACACCCGGATCAACGACGCCGTTTCGGACGGCTCCTTCCGCGAGAACGAGGCGCTTTCGAGCGCGTTCGACCACGTCGAACGGACGGGCGCTCGGGTCCACTTCATGGGGCTGGTCAGCGCCGGTGGCGTCCACTCCGACCAGAAACACCTCCACGCGCTGATCGAGTGGGCCGCGGATCGGGGCGTCGAGGCGGTCACGCACGCCTTCACCGACGGCCGGGACACGGGCCCCAAAAGCGGCGCGGGCTACCTCCGCGAACTCGAGGCGGTGATCGGGGAGAACGGCACGGGCGAGGTCGCGACCGTTTCCGGGCGGTACTACGCGATGGACCGGGACACCAACTGGGAGCGCACCAGAAAGGCCTACGACGCGATGGTGAACCGCGAGGCCGAGTACACCGCGCCCTCGGGGACCGCGGCCGTCGAGGCCGCCTACGAGCGCGGCGAGACCGACGAGTTCATCGAGCCGACGCTGGTGGACGGCGGTCCCCGGATCGAGGACGGCGATTCGGCGGTGTTCTTCAACTTCCGGGGCGACCGGGGCCGTCAGCTCACGCGAATGTTGCAGGACATCCGCCCGGAGTGGGACGCCGATACCCCCGCACCCGACGTGCATCTGGTGGCGATGACCCAGTACGACAAGACCTTCGACGTTCCCGTCGCGTTCCCGCCGAACCAGCCCGCAGACACCCTCGGGGAGGTACTCGCGGATCGGGGAAAGACGCAGTTGCGGATCGCCGAGTCCGAGAAGTACGCCCACGTCACCTACTTCCTGAACGGCGGCCGGGAGGTGGAGTTCGACGGCGAGATCCGCGAGATCGTCCCCAGCCCCGACGTCCCGACCTACGACCTCCAGCCCCAGATGAGCGCCCCCGAGGTCACCGACAGGGCGATCTCGATAATCGAGGGAGAGGACCCCGACGCCCTGGTGCTCAACTACGCGAACCCGGACATGGTGGGTCACACCGGCGACTTCGGGGCGGCCGTCGACGCGGTCGAGGCCGTCGACGCCCAACTCGATCGCCTCCTCGAAACGCTCGCCGAACACGGCGCGCACGTCCTCGTGACGGCGGATCACGGCAACGCCGACGACATGGGCACCGAGGAGCGCCCCCACACCGCCCACACCTACAGCCCCGTTCCGGTGGTCTACCTCGGTCCGGACGGGACGAATGGAGGGTATCGCGTCCGCGAGGGCGGGTCGCTGTGTGACCTCGCGCCGACGCTCCTCTCCGTGATCGGGATCGATCGACCCGAGGCGATGACCGGCGAGTCGCTGTTGGTGCGCTAACGCCCAACACATTAGTCGGTCGCGTTCCAACTCCTCGGGATGCGAGTGTCACCGTACTTCGAGGCGTTCACGCGCCGCGACTGGCAGACGATCGAGGAGGGCACGGTTCGGTTGGCCGTGATCGGCCTCGGCGCGTTCGCGCGCAACCGGGCGCTGCCGGCGATCCGCGACGGCGACTTTTGCGAGACGACGGTACTGGTCAGCGGGTCGCCCGAGAAGGCGAGCGACCTCGCTGCTGAGTTCGGCGTCGAACGCGTCGTGGACTACGAGGGGTTTCACGCCGGGGAGGCCGCCGGGAAGTACGACGCCGTCTACGTCGCGACCCCGCCGGCGTACCACCCCGAGTACGCCGAGCGGGCCGCCGAACTCGACAAGCACGTCCTCTGTGAGAAGCCGCTCGCGGCCGACCTCGCGAGCGCGGAGCACATGGTCGAGACCTGCACCGACGCGGGCGTCGTGTTGATGACCGCCTACCGGCTTCGGACCGAGCCCGCGATCCGGCGGATACGCGAGATGGTTCGTGAAGGAGTGATCGGCGACCCCGTCCAGATCCACGGTGGCTTCTCGACGCGCCTGCTGGATCACGCCGGCTCCGATTCGTGGCGACTCGACCCCGATGTCGCGGGCGGCGGCGCGCTGATCGACCTGGGGATCTACCCCCTGAACACGACCCGGTTCTTGCTGGACGCCGATCCGATCGCGGTCTCGGCGGAGGCGGCCTCCTCGGGGCCGCCGTTCGACCGCGTCGAGGAACACGTCGCCTTCAGACTGACCTTCCCCGGGGGGACGACCGCCTCGTGTACCGCGAGTTTCGGCGCCCATCCCGACAGCCGCCTGCGGGTGATCGGGACCGAGGGCCAGCTTTTGGTTCGCTCGCCCTTCGGCGGCGACGTCTCACAGGAACTCGTCGCCGAGCGCGGCGAGGTCCACGTCAGCTACGCCGGTCCGGCGGTCGACGAGGTGCTCGAGGAGTTCGATTACTTCGCTCACTGCGTGCTCGCGGACGCCGACTGTGAGGCCGACGGCGAGGACGGACTCGCCGACCAGCGGGTCATCGAGGCGGCCTACGAGGCCGCCGAAACCGGCGACCGAATCAGCCCGTAGCGTCGTGGACGACCTCGCCGCCCACGAGCGTCAGTGCCGCGTCGATCTCCCGGATCGAGTCGGCGTCCCACGGCGAGTCAGAAAGGACGACCAGATCCGCAATCTTGCCGGCTTCGATCGTTCCCACCCTGTGGTCGTCGAAGCCGGCGTAGGCCGCCCCCGAGGTGTACGCCCGCAGCGCCTCGGTGACGGTGAGACGCTGGCCCTCGGCGGGCGCGTTGACCGCGTGGTGAACGCCGAGAAGGGGGTCGAGCGGCATGCAGTCGCTGCCGAACGCGAGGTTCGCACCGGCGTCGAGCAGGTCCCGATAGCGGTTCGTCCGTTTTCGCCGCTCGTCGCCGAGTCGGTCGGCGTAGAGGCCGCCCTCGGCGGCCCACTTGAAGAAGTTCGGCTGGACGCTCGCGACGACCCCCGAATCTGCGAACCGTTCGATCGCGCTCTCGGAGAGGAGTTCGGCGTGTTCGATCCGGTGACGGGCCGCGCCGGGCTCGTCGATGGACTCGAAGGCGTCGAGGACCTCCTCGATCGCCGCGTCCCCGATGGCGTGCGCCGAGAGCTGGTATCCCTCCCCGTCCGCTCGCTCGACCAGTTTACGTAGCTCCGCGGGCGGGACGACCCACTGGCCGGTTCCGCCCTCGGTATAGGGTTCCGTGAGCTTCGCGGTCCGGCCGCCGAAACTCCCGTCGGTGTAGGTCTTGATCGCGCCGGTTCGCACCATTCCGCTGCCGTGGTTCGTTCGGAGGCCCGCCTCCGAGACGGCGTCGAGGTGGTCGCTCCAGTAGTTGATGCGAACCCGAAGCGAGAGCGCTCCCTCGGAATCGAGTTCGCGGTAGACCCGCGGGGCGTGGGAGTTCCTGACCATGTCGTGGACGCCCGTCACCCCGCGGGCGTTCGCGAACTCCTGGGCGGCCACGAGGAGTTCGCGAGTCTCCTCGGGACCGGGCACGATGGCCCTGTAGATGACGTCGACGGCCGTCTCGACGATCACACCGTCGCCCTGCACGTCCGTCGCGGGCATTTCCCCTTCGTGGCGCGCGAGCGCCACGGTGTTGAGCGAGGCGACGTGCATGTCCTCGCGGAAGGCCGCCACCGGCCGCTCGTCGCTCACACGGTCCAACTCGTCGCTCGTGAGGTAGCCCGCGTCGTCCCACGCGCTCTCGTCGTAGCCGAAGCCGAGGACCCAGCCCTCGCTCCCCGCCGACTCGCGGAGGCGCTCGATACACTCCTCGGGTCCGCTCGCCCCCGAGAGGTCGGCGTAGACGAGATACCGGCCGAGCGTCTCCATGTGGGTGTGGGCGTCGACGAACCCCGGGAGGACGACCCGGCCCTCGCAGTCGATCACGTCGGTCTCGACGCCCTCGAGGAAGTCGACCTCGTAGCCCTTTCCGACCCGGACCACCCGGCCGTCGCGGACCGCGAGCGCCTCGTGGACCCTATCGGGATCCGTGAGGGTGTGGATCCCGGCGTTTCGCAGTATCAGATCCGCAGCACGCGTCATAGTCTGAGAGACGCGGCGGCGACCAAAGCCGTTGGGAATCCGCCCGGGATCGGCATTCTTAGGCCGCCGGGTTACGAGGTGCCGGTATGACCGACCCCGCCGACCTCGCAAAGCGCGTCCGCGAGGGCGAACTGCGCCTGCACGAACTCGAGGACCACGCCGACTCTGACACTGCGGCCGCCGCCCGCAGGGAACTGTTCGAAGCCGAAACCGACGCCGACCTCGACACGGTCGGCGATTTCTCTTTCGCGGCGGGCGACGCCGAACCCAATATCGAGAACATGATCGGAGGCGCACAGCTCCCGATGGGTGTCGTCGGCCCGATCCCGATCAACGAAGGTGGGGAGGGCGGCGCGGCCGAGGGCGAATTTTACCTGCCGCTCGCGACCACGGAGGGCGCGCTCGTCGCCTCGGTCAACCGCGGCTGTTCGGTCATCCGCACGTCCGGCGGCGCCGCGGCCCGCGTGACCAAATCGGGGATGACCCGCGCGCCCGTCTTCCGGGTGTCGGGGATCGCCGAAGCAGCGGAGATCGTCGAGTGGGTCGAGGACAATATCGAAAAACTGCGCGAGAAAGCGGAGGGAACGACGAGCCACGGCGAGCTACTGGACATCACGCCCTACGTCGTCGGCGACAACGTCTTCCTCAGGTTCCGGTTCGACTCGAAGGACGCGATGGGGATGAACATGGTGACGATTGCGACACAGGCCGCCTGCGACCGGATCGAGGAGGAAACCCCCGCTTCCTTGGTCGCGCTCTCGGGCAACCTCTGCGCCGATAAAAAGCCCGCCGCGATCAACGCCATCGAGGGCCGCGGCAGGAGCGTCACCGCCGACGTGACGATCCCGCGCGAGGTCGTCGAGAAGCGCCTGCATACGACGCCCGAGGCGATCGCGGAGGCCAACACCCGCAAGAACCTCATCGGGAGCGCGAAGGCCGGCAGTCTGGGATTCAACGCCCACGCCGCCAACACGATCGCGGCGGCGTTCCTCGCGACGGGGCAGGACGCCGCACAGGTCGTCGAGGGGGCGAACGCGATCACGACCGCCGAGGCGCGCGACGACTCGCTGTACGCGAGCCTCTCGATCGCGAGCCTGGAGGTCGGGACCGTCGGAGGGGGAACGAAACTCCCGACACAGAGGGAGGCCCTCGATGTTCTCGGCCTGCGCGGCGGCGGCGATCCCCCCGGCTCGAACGCCGACGCGCTCGCGGAGGTCATCGCCACGGGCGCGCTCGCGGGCGAACTCTCGCTTCTGGCGGCGCTGGCCTCGCGACACCTCTCGAGCGCCCACGAGGAACTCGGGCGCTAGCCCGAAAGGAGGACGGCGAGGCCGAACAGTCCGCCCACGATCCCGAAGACGACGACCAGATACCACCGCAGGCCGGGGTCGCCGGCGCTCCCGGGTTCGACGACGAACAACGCCGCGGCGAGGCCGAGGAAACACAGCGCGAGGGATCCGAGCGCGGCCCGTACCGCCCGATCCGGCGCGTACCCCTCGTCGGGCTCGGGATCGACCGTGGCGAGCGCCCGCTCGACGGCGTCGGCGGCCTCGGGACTGACCGCGATACATCGCGGGCTGGTCACGTCGCCCGCACCCGGTCGATAGGAGAGCCAGCACAGCGAGACGCCCCCGAGGTCGACCCGGCGGACCCGCTCGACGCGCGCGAGCGCGACCGTTCGGTGCCGGTGGGTCAGGGTTCCCTCCTCGGGATCGACCCGTCCCCACGAGACCACGCCCGAACCGACCGGGATCAGGAACAGCGCCCCGACGAGCAGCACGAACAGGGCCCGCGGGTCGAGCGAGAGCACCACGAGGATCACGAGCGCACCCCCGATGACGGCCCCGAGCAGTCGTCCCCGGGTGAACGCGCCGGCGTAGCGCTCGGCGATCTCCTCGTCGGCGAACAGCGCCGAAAGCGGCGGGCGCTGGGCGCGATCGGTGAGCATCGGAAGGAGATAGAGCAGCGAGAGCGGGCCGCCGATCAGCGCGAGCAGTGCGAGGTAGGCGAGATAGCCGTACTCGCCGCCGACGGCCATCGAAACTCCCAGAAACGCCGCGCCACCGAGCACGAGCACCATCGCCCCGCCGAAGAGCCCGACCCCGGCGTAGACGAGCACGCGCAGTCCCCGCGAGCTGGCGGCATCGACGTGCCACTCGACCGCGCGTGCGGACATACGCATACCTATCTGTAGATTTGCAATAAATCGGTCGGCCGAAACCAGTTTCACTTCCGCCGTGCGGACGGCTCGGAATTATCCCTTCGAGCGCTGAATTCAACGAGCGTACCCGTCGGGCGAGCACCCGCGGGTACTCCACCATGACCGAACCCGACCACGAACAGCGCGAGCGCTGTTCGGAGCTGACCGTGGTACAGCTTCGCATCATCAAGATCGTCCTGTCGATCGTCGCGACGCTGCTCGCGATCTGGCAGGGCCTCTAGAGGCGCCGATAGCGGCCGCCCGATTCGGTGAGTTCGCCCGCTCGAACCAGTCTTTCGAGCGCGCGCTCGACGTAGCTCTCGGGAACGCCCCGGGCGGTGGCGTAGGTGACGACGTCCTCCTCGGACGGGTTCTCGCGTTGCTCGACCGCCGCGAGGACGATCTCCTTACGACTTCGCGAGCCGGTCTCGGTAGCGCTCGCCGCGGCCGCCTCGTCGGCATCGACCCCGACGCCGTCGAGCAGTTCGTCGTCGTCGACGACGGGTCGTTCGACCTGCGAGTCGAGGTCCGAAAAGGAGTCGACCGCCGCGAAGGCGTCGGCGTGGCCGCTGCGACTGGCGAGCATCGAGGCACGGACCTCCCGTGCGTGGTCCGGGTCGTCCGTCTCGACGAACTTCTTCAGTTTCGCGTACCGGTGGGTCCTGCCACAGCCCGGACACCGGGCGGTCTCCTGGCGACCCTCGAGGATCCAGAGGGCGCTACAGGCCGAACAGCCGACGACGGCGTACATACCCCCCGAAGGGGAGGACGGGTGTTGAACCCTCGGCCTATAAGCCGTCCGGAAGGGAAGGGGCAATATGGAGCGCGTTCCACTGGCGGAGACGACCGAAGCGGTCGAGGACGTTTTCCTCGCACAACTGGCCGCGGGCGAGGAGATGAGCGTCCAGCACTTCGAGTTCGAACCCGGCGCGGCGGTGCCGAGCCACGACCACCACCACGAGCAGACGGGGTTCGTCTACGAGGGGGAGTTGACCTTCCTGTTGGAGGACGGCGAGGAGACGGTGAGCGCCGGCGAGTCGTACGTGCTCGCGGGCGGGGAGGTCCACGGCGCGGAGAACCGCGGCGAGGAGGTGGTTCGGGGCGTCGATGTCTTCAGTCCGCCGCGGCCCAACCCCGACTGGGCCGAGTGAGCGCAAGCACAGCCCTTTTTCTGCTGACCCTCCAGTACCGAACCACACGCTCATCAATGGGGATCGCCGAGACATCATCCATGAACAAGGAGGAACGCCAACTCGATCGGTTCGTACGGGAGCATGGGGAGGACGGGGCGACGTTCGCGCCGACGAGCGTCGAGGAGGCGATCGGGGGGTCGTTCGTCGAGACCGACGAGATCGAGTCGATACAGGAGAAGGTACGCCGGTGGCTCGACGTCCCCCGACCGGTCCACGTCGTCGGCCCGACCGGCTGTGGGAAGACGGCGCTGGCGCTGTCGGTCGCGGCCGCCCGCGACCGGCCGGTCGTCTGGATCAACGGCGACGAACTGATCGACACCGGGTCGCTGGTCGGCGAGCGCTCGGGAAAGGCCCAGTACAAGGAACGCGACAACTTCGTCTCGGGCGTCATGAAGAAGAAGTCGATCGTCCGGGACCGCTGGGTCGACAACCCGCTGTCGGTCGCCGTCCAGAACGGCGCGACGCTCGTCTACAACGAGTTCTCCAGAACCAAGCCCGCCGCCCACAACGTCCTGCTCTCGGTGTTCGAGGAGGGCGTCCTCGACCGACCGGGCCAGCGCGGCGAGGACCGCATCGTCGAGGTCGACCCGGAGTTCCGGGCGATCTTCACCTCGAACTCGACGGAGTACGCCGGGGTACATCGCCCGCAGGACGCGCTGCTCGATCGGCTGATCGGCGTCCACCTCGACTACTACGACCGCGAGACCGAGGTCGCGATCGTCTCGACGCGCGTGGACGACCTCGACGACGAGGCCATCGAGGAGGTCGTCGACATCGTGCGCGAACTCCGGGACCGACTCGACCTCCACGTCGGCACGCGCGCGGCGGTCATGATCGCGGAGGGACTGGTCGCCTTCGGCGAGGACGCGCTGGTGGAGGTCTGCGTCGACGTCCTCGGGTCGAAGGCCGAATCGCTCGAGGAGGTCGAGTCGATGCGCGAGGAGATCGAGGACGCCGTCTGAACGGTTCTGGCGGGTCGAAACGAAGCAGAACGCAAAACAGCCGAGCCAATGCGACCGTTCTGACTGCGTAGAACCGGCGTAGGCCAATTCTTCGATGTCTTCCGAGTTTCGCTCGGGGGTCGGAGAAACGGGCTAGGCCAGTTCCTCGATGTTCTCACGGCGATGCCCTGAGCGTCCACCAGTTGGCCGTTAGGCCAACTGTTCGATGTTGTCGGATTCCGACGGAATCCGACTGCCCGAAGAGCTCGCCTTAGGCGAGCTCTTCGATGTTCTCGACGATCGCCTCGGCGAACTCGCTCGTCGCCAACTTCTCCCCACCCTCGATCTGGCGCTCCAGGTCGTACGTCACCCGCCCCGACGAAATCGTCGCCTCGACGGCGTCACGCACCAAGGTTGCCGCGTCGTCCCACCCCAGGTACTCGAGCATCAGCCGCCCCGAGAGGATCATCGCCGTCGGGTTCACCTTGTCCTGGCCCGCGTACTTGGGCGCCGACCCGTGGACGGGTTCGGCCAGACACCGCCCCTCCCCGAAGTTCGCGCCGGGCGCGATGCCAAGCCCCCCGATCTGGGCGCCACACGCGTCCGAGAGGTAGTCGCCATTGAGGTTCGGCAGTGCCAGCACGTCGTACTCATCAGTTCGAGTGAGGATCTGCTGGAGCATGTTGTCCGCGATCCGGTCGTTAACGACGACCGCATCGTCGGGCGCCTCGCCGTCGCGCTCCTCCCAGAGGGTGTCCTCGGTGATCACCTCCTCGCCGTACTCTTCGTCGGCAACCTCGTAGCCCCAGTCGCGGAAGGCGCCCTCGGTGAACTTCATGATGTTGCCCTTGTGGACCAACGTCACGGAATCGCGGTCGTTCTCAAGGGCGTAGTCGATCGCCCGGCGGACGAGGCGCTTGGTGCCGAACTCGCTGATGGGCTTGATGCCGATGCCGACCGGCCCCTCGTGGATGATATCCGTTTGGCCCATCTCGTTCTCGACGAACTCCCTGACCTGTTCGGCCGCGTCGGTGCCGGCCTCCCACTCGATGCCGGC